>JABDJZ010000188.1 GCA_013003255.1 Rhodothermales bacterium | reverse complement strand
GTCCTGATGATCCACGCTTTCTACCAACAGCTTGGTGGGGAGGATCGGGTGTTTGAGGCGGAGGCTGACTTGTTGACAAGCCGGGGCCATGCCGTCGACCGGTATACGTTTGACAACCACGAGATTGATGGCTGGTCGACCCTCAAGAAGGCCGCCTCGCTGGTGTGGAACCGCGAGGCCAAGCGCGCGGTGGCCGATCGCATTCGCGCATTCCGACCGGATGTGCTCCACGTGCAGAATACCTTCCCCGGACTGAGTCCTTCCGTGTACGCAGCCGCTACAGAAGCGGGCGTACCGGTCATCCAGAAGCTGTGCAACTACCGACTCTTCTGTGCGAATGGACTGCTGTTCCGGAATGGCAGTGACTGCCAGGATTGCATCGGGAAACGGTTCGCCTGGCGCGCGGCTGTCCACGGATGTTACCGCGGGGACCGTGTTATGAGCGGGGCCATAGCCGGTGCGTATGGACTCCATCACGCTATCGGCACGTGGAGTCGACACGTGGGCGCATTTCTGACGCTGGATGAGCACGGCCGGGAGCTGTTTGTCAGAGCGGGACTGCCTCCAGAGAAACTCCACGTCAAGCCGAACTTCCTCGATCCTTTTCCGGAGGCCGGGCCGGGCGACGGAGAGTTCGCCCTGTTTGTGGGCCGGGTCGCGCCGGGGAAAGGCGTTGAAACACTGATTCGTGCGTGGGCGCTTGATACCAGTCTTCCGCTGCTGAAAGTAGTCGGTGACGGGCCACTGATGGAGACCGTCCGGGAGATGGCTGCAGGTCTGGCGCATGTTGAGTTTCTTGGCCGGAGGGATCCGACCGAAGTCGAAACGCTGATGGGTCGCGCGGCCGTTCAGATTGTGCCCTCCGAGTTCCAGGAGCCCTTCGGCCGGGTGGCATTAGAGGCCATGGGCACGGGCACACCCGTGCTCTCGACTCAGGCCGGCGCCCTGCGCAACGTGGTGCAGCCTGGTGTGAACGGGCAACACTTTGAGGCCGGCAATCCGGCTGACCTGCTGGTCCGTTTCAGGGCGTTGAGTCAGGAAGCCGGAAGCCTTCGCCCAGGAACCCGCGAGAACGCTTTGTCGCGTTTCTCGGGAGAGGCCAACCTGGAGATGCTTCTCACCGCATACCGGGCGGCAGGCGCCAAGGACTCAGGGGCGCCAGCTGCGGCACCCACCAAACCGGCACCTCAGCGTCCACCGATGCCGCCTCCGACCCCGGGCGCCACGTCCGCGAAGGCAACGAGCAGCCACAGGTGATGCGCCTTCTTCTCGTCCTTCTGCTGGCTCTCTCGACCCTGTCAGGTGCCGAGGAGTCCAGCAACGTAGCCCTTGCAGAATGCACCGGGGACCCCGCCAGCCGGCAGTTTCTCATCGACCCGGCGCATCCCGGCGCCCGCGATGACGGGACCGGCTCCGGCGTGCAGCCGTGGAAGACTCTGGCTGCAGTCTCCCGGCGGGACCTCAGGGCTGGAGACCTGATTCGATTGCGCGGTGGGATCTACCGGGGACGCATGCGTCCCAAGGTGGACGGCCTGGTAATCGAAGGCTGTCCCGGCGAGGATGTAACCGTGACCGGCGCCTTTCCCATGCGGACCGAATGGACCCAACGCGAAGACACGTGGACTGCGGGTACCTACCGTCCATTCCCCGGGGAGGCGGAAGATGACCGCAATTTGGTGGTGGTCAACGGCAGCCTGCTGATGCCGGCACGCGACGGGGCCCTGTCATCCGGCAGCTACAGGATTCAGCGAGATGAGCACGGCTCCGCTACTCTGGTTCTGAACGCAGGGCAGGATGTGGATGTGCCGTCTGCTTTGGTTGAGGCAGGCATACACGACGTGCTCTTCGGTCCGGCCAACAGTACTCGTTGCGAGGATCTTCCACGCGATGTCCCGGGCCATACCCTCAGAAACCTGACGTTCGTGCATGCGGCCAATCCAGCCCAAACGGGCGCCGTTTGCCTGTGGGGTGTAGGGGCCCGTGCTGAGGGGCTTCGCATTCTCGAGACCAACAGCCGCGGGCTGGAGAACTGGGGGAGCGAGCACGTGATTCGAGACGTCATCGCCTCCAGAAACGGCCATCTGGGCCTGGGCGGCGGCTGCGTGAACTGTGCATTCGAGGACATCACGGCCGATGAGAACAACTGGCGCGGCCACGACCCGTTTTGGGAGGCCGGGGGCGGAAAATGGGTGGAGACCAGCGGAACGGTTTTCCGCAGAATGACGGCCCGCAACAACGAAGGCCCCGGTATCTGGCTGGATGGTGACAGTCACGATAATCTCATCGAGGGCGCGGTGGCGGAAGGCAATGTGGTTTCCGGGATCCAGATCGAGTTGGGTTCGGATCGAAACCGCGTAGTTGATTCGCGTGTGGCAGAAACCCGGCGCGACGGGTGGTCCGCCTCCGGCGTGCTCGTCATGGCAGCAGGAGAGACGGTGCTCGAAGGCAACACGGTGGTGGACAACCAGGGGTCCGGCGTCTGGGTGCGCGTGGACTCACGCCGCAGTACTGGCGGGATCTCGCTATATGGGAACCGCTTCGTCGGCAACGCCACGCGGCCCGGCGACCACGATTACCAGGTTCGCATTGATCTGGATGTCGCGCCTGGAGGGACGCCGCCACCGGTACATCTGAACGACAACGTTCTCGATGAGACCAGACCCAGGCACGTGGCCGCCATGCGACAGGACCGGGAATCCCGGGTCGAGCGATTTGAAACCGGGCAAGCGTTGATTGATCGCTTGGCAGCTCGCAAGGATTGAGCAATCCGGTAGTGGCAGGGTCTTTGAATTCCTGCGGGGCACTCCACACGTCCCGATGATTACAAAAACCACCTACGTCCAGAGTGAGCCCCCCGTACTGGAGCGGCCGCTGGAATCATTTTTTGAGGTGGACGACCGCATTTCGAGCGAGTCGGCCAGCCTGGAACAGGGCACCCACCAAATTCCTGCTGCCAAGACGGCCAGGACCGGCTGGGGACTCTTCGCCCTGGATTGCGCCGTAATGACGGGTTGTCTGGTGGCTGCCGTTCAGGCAAATCCGATGTGGCAGGGGGCCACGGCCTGGGCCGGGTTGATGGCTGCCGTCTGGCTGTCCGGACTCCTGATCGGCCGCGAGTATCCGGGCTGGGCCCGGGGACCAGTCGAGCGCCTTCGGAATCGGGCTCGCGCGTTTGGTAGTGCCATCGCCGTGACTTGGGCTGCGGCAACGCTGGCCGGCCAGCCGGCATTGGAAGCCGGGTTTGTGCTGCTGGTTGCTGGCGTGTTCGCGCTGGGTGCCCTGGTGGTCGTCCGAACGCTCGTTCGCCGGCAGATGCAGCGAAAGGGAGCCTGGGGAGTCAATACGGTGTTTTATGGAACCACCGAGAGTGCCCGGCGGATCATCCAGATTGTCCAGACCCAGCCGGAGATCGGCTTTCGTCCCATCGGGATTTTCGAAGATGACCCGGGCATGTGGGGCAAGGAACTGGCCGGCGTCAAGGTGCTGGGCGACACGGGCCTGGTGCATCCCGATGCGCCCGTGGCGGTGGTTGCCGGAATCGGCGGAACGTCGGCCCTGGCACGCATGGACAAGCTGCTACGCTATTACCGAAGGGTGGTCATCGTCCCGGATCTGGTGGAACAGTCCACGAGCATTCTGCAGCCTGTCGATTTTGGAGGACTTCTCGGTCTGCAGCTCAAAGTCAATCTGGCGTCCGGGTGGGCGAGGGGTCTGAAGCGGTCTGCAGAACTCCTGGCAACTGCAATCACTACACCGCTGTGGGGTGGGGTGGTAGCGGTCGGTGCCCTCGTCACGTGGCTCGAGGATCGAGCAAACCCGTTCTATCAGCAGGTCCGGATCGGCCGCAACGGAGAGGAGATACGGGTGCAGAAAATTCGCACCATGGTGCCGGACGCCGAGGCCGCGCTGGCCCGGGCATTCGAAGAGGACCCGACGCTCAAACTGGAATGGGAGGCTACCTCCAAACTTCAGAACGACCCTCGTATCACGCGCGTCGGCCGAATCCTGCGCCGACTCTCCATTGACGAGTTACCGCAACTCTGGAATGTCCTGACAGGCGACATGTCGCTGATTGGTCCGAGGCCACTGCCGGCCTACCACGAAAGCAGGTTGCCACGGGATGCCCAGGAGATGCGCAGAAGGGTGCGTCCCGGCGTCACGGGCCTTTGGCAAATCTCCGGTCGCAGTGACACTGGAGACGAAGGCATCGCATGGCTGGACGCCTACTACGTTCGGAATTGGTCCATCTGGCTGGACCTGGCCGTGCTGCTGCGGACGTTTCGCGCTGCGGTTCGCGGCGAAGGAGCGTATTGAGCAGCCTTTGAGGCTTGGGGCCATGCCACGGCGTCCCAATGGGCGAGACCGTTGGTCCCGGGAGGGACAGGGTCGGTAAGTACCGGGAGGGCCCCCGATCTCTCCAGGCCGTTTCGGGCCGTGAAGTAGAGTGCCTCCTCGATGGGAGCGGCTGCCCAGAGTTGGTCGCGGCGCAGGATCAAGAGATCCGTTTGGCCGGGTCCGAAAGTTACCAGAGATGACGGGGGATCAGCCCGGAAGTCTCCGGAAACAGGGAGCGAGTCTTCTTTCCGATAGGCGCCCCTGACCACGCCGGCGGCCGAGACGTGGCCGGTCTCTGCAACCAGCTGCTCCGCCGTGGTGGAGAAGTGGTGCATCTGGCCGTAGGGCCACGCAAAGTGAGGCACGGGGCCGAACCGGGATTCAAGCCACGCTCGCGATTCGCCAATCTCTGCGGCGAGTTGGTCGGCGGGCGTTTCCGAGCAGACTACGTGGGTCAGCGTGTGGTTGCCCACTTCGTGCCCGGTGGCCAGAAGACTCTCGACGTCCCGCTCACTCAGAAAACGGGTGGGTCGTGCCTGAAGGCGCGTCGCACAGAACCGGGTGTTCCAGGCGTCCGCGTGCGGAAGCAGGGAGACCGGGTTCAGGAAGAAGCAGCAGGAGGCGCCGAAGTCGGCGAGTACGCGTCCCAACCTGAGGTTCGAAAGGTATCCGTCGTCCGAACTGAAGCAGGCCACGGGCCTCGAGGGCACTTCACCCTCGAGCACCATTCGCACGCCTTCGGACCAGGTAACGAAGTCGAAGTGCTCACTCAGACGCGTCAACAGGGCGCGGAAGGGTGCCTCCTCGTCTCGAAACAGGTGATGCAGGCAGTAGAACTGAATGCGAGGGGTGGCGAGTCCTTCCTCCAGGCGACCGGATAGACGGAGACGTTCGTACCCAAGTCGAATGGCTGCCCGTCGCGCAATGCGACGGGGCCAGGTATGGGCAGGGCGACGCTCCCAGCGGGCGAAGGTATCGGGGTAGTAGGCATCTGTGGTCATCACGACGGGTATCGGCGCTTTGGGTCCCGGGTTAACGCACGCTTCTGGCACATCCTGTGCATGGGGAGCACACGGTCCTCCTCCCAAACACCCACACTCTTGGTCCGACGCACGCTTTCGGCTCTGAAGTCCCGGAAAACGGTCAGTGTGGCCCTTTCCCTGGCAGACCAGGCATTGGTCAGTCTGGTCAACTTTTCCTCCTTTTTCCTGCTTGCCAGGGAAATGGAAGGCGTGGTGCTGGGCCAGTTCGTGATCGGATACACGGCGTTGTTGATGGGCACCGCGTTTCAGCAGAGCCTTTTGACCAGTGCGTTCCAGGTTAGGGGTGCCCGCAAGGAAGGGCGCGATTTGCGGCGGTTCACCACCGTTCTGATGGCCCTTCAGATTGCCGTGTCCGTAATGGTCCTGGTTCTCTCCGGGGTTGCGTCCGGAGTTACCTGGCTGTTTGGTGGGACCGCGATTGCCGCGTTGATCGTGTCCACTGGAGTCGGCACAGCCCCCTGGATGACCCAGGATCTGATCCGAAAGATTTTGCACACCCGCAGGCGACCCGGCGCTGCGCTGGTGAATGATCTGGTGTGCTACGGCCTGCAGTTGGCCGGCATAGTCTGGCTGGTTCTCCGCGGGGCACCGCAGGCCTGGGAGGCCCTGGCCGTTTACGGCGTAGCCTCCGCGCTGGCCGCGTCACTCGGATTGCTCCAGCTCCGGAAGCTCCTGAGACCACGCCTGCTGGCCCAACGCAGCCGCGCGCGGGTAGTGGTGCGGGACATCTGGGGCTACGGAAAGTGGTTGGCCGGTGCCCAGCTCTGGCGACAGTTGGGAACGACGGGACACACCTGGGTGATTGCCTTCATCCTTGGTCCGGCCGCCCTGGGAGCCTACAAGGCCGTGACGCACCTGGTGAACGTGCTGAACCCTATCGAGATGGCCATCGGGCTCTGGTTTCCGCCGCGAGCCTCACGCAAGTTCCAGTCCGAGGGGGTGGTGGGAGTCAAAGCGTGGTTCTCCCGAATGCTGCCGCTCCTGATCGGTCCGACGGCTCTGGGAGCGGTGGTGTTCATCTTCTTTGCCTCCGAAATCATTGAGCTGGCTTACCCGGGCAAATACACGGGTATGGGCCTTCACTGGATTGTGGCTATCTACGCCCTCTCCCGCGTGGTCAGTTACGGGCGCGAGCTCTACCAGCAGGCCCTGTTGGCTTCCGACCGGCCGGATACCTTCATGATGGACAGCCTGCTGAGCGTGGCGGTCAAGTATGGCGGAGGCGTTCCGGCCGTCATGATGTTCGGCCTCGTCGGGGCACCTGCCACCAGCCTGGGCCTCGCTCTGATCACGCTCTCCTATAACCGTCGCACGTTCGACAACATGGCGGATGTGGAAGAGGAGGCCGCCCGGCCGAAGGTCTGGAGACCGGTTGAAGGCGGAGCCGAAGCCCAAATCTACCACGATCTGCACGCCGGGATCGTCACGAAGATCTACCGCCGCGACGAGGCTGTGGAGGAAGCCTGGCGCTACTACGTCGGGCTACTGGCCACATTCGATGAAGTGGATCAGAGCATTGTCTCCACACCGACCCCAATTGAGTTTGAGCCGGACATCCCGCTCATCCAGATGGAAGCACGCCCGGGCGTGTCCCTGGGCGAATACATCCGCGGCCGGGGTATGACGGACGAGGTTCGAAAGGCACTCGCCGCCCGAATCTGGTACGGCATCAAGGCCGTCCCGGAGGCCATCGCCGAGCCCACGTTTACGCTCTGGCCAAAGAACATCCTGGTGGACGCCAACACCAACCAGGTCACTTTCGTGGACTTCACGTCCGGCCGCGGCACCGGCCACCCGGACGGCGCCTCAATGGCAGCGCTGACCCTGGGCGGCTTCCTTGGCGATGCGCTCTACGAGATGTCACGACCCACGAGGTGGTTTCGTCTCCGCGCCAACAGGCGGATTCTGCAGTTTCTCAAGGAGGTCTGGTTACAGGCCTCGGCCGCCGGGATCGCGCGTCATCATGTGGTGCGCGTGGCCCGGGAAGTGTTCGCGGCGTCGGCCGAACAGGGCAGTTCGGAGCGCCAGTCCTGGTACCGGACTGCAGGCCACTTCTTGATGGACTACAATCTCGGCCGATTAATGCAAGACACGTCCGTCAATATGAGCGCCACGGGCCCTCTCATGATCTGTCATTACGTCGAAGAGTACCCCACCAACGACCAGCGAACCGCCAACGGCGTGCACAAGGCAATAGGGGGACTGACCACCGGCCTGCATCAGTTGGGGGTGCAGACGGAGATCGTCTGCGAAATGGGAGTCCGCTGCAGTTGGCAAACGCCGCAGGGCGTAGACGTGCATGCATTTCGTCGCCGGGGTTTGCTCCCGGGGCAAAGGCTACCGGAAGGGTTGGCGGACCATCTGGCCGTAATGCCGGACCGAACCCTGTTCATTCTGCACGGACAGTTCAGCCCGCGCATGGCGCGTGTGGCGGCCCGCCTGCGTCGTCAGAAGCGGCCGTACGTAGTGATGCCTCACACACTCTACAGCGACGCGGTGTTCAGAAAGAACCGCATCGTGAAATGGGTCTACTGGAATCTGATCGAACGCCGCATGTTGCGCAAGGCCAGCCTCATCCAGATCCTTGAGGCGGATCAGGCGGCACCGTTGAGAAAACGGGGTGTCAGTACGCCGGCCGCAGTCGTGCCCAACGCCATCGACCCGGACGGGGCCCCGCCGGAGGAGTCGCTGCAATGGTCAACCGAGGGCCCAATCCGACTCTACTACCTCGGGCGAATCAATTTTCACCAGAAGGCACTCGACTTGCTGGTCAAGGCCGTGGGCCGTCTGCAGGATTCCGTCGACATCCACCTCACCATCCAGGGACCGGACGCCGGAGATCTGGAGAGCCTGCGCTCCCTGGCAAGCAAGACCGGGGCCGAACGGTCCCTTACCATTCTGCCTCCGGACTTCGAGCGCGCTGCGGCCGAGCTCATGGCGGACTACGATGTGTTCTGCATGCCCAGCCGCATCGAGGGCTTCCCAATGGCAGCGCTGGAAGCCATGCAGTGCGCCCGGCCGCTGTTGTTCACGAATGTGAGTGGTCTCACCCGGACCGTAGAGGACTCGGGCTGTGGCGTGTTGGTATCTCCAACCGTAGGAGATGTGGTTCGAGGCCTGGCTAGCATCTGCAAGCGGCGAGAGGACTTTCCCGCGATGGGCCGCTCGGGGAGAGCCTATGTGCTCCGCAACTTCTCACCCACGTCCGTGGCTCGCATTGCGCTGGAGGCCTACGAGTTGGTCATGCCGCGCGTCGGCCCGGCGAAAGCGCCGCGGGCCGTTACACCTGGCGCGGCGCCGACTCGCGAGCCGCTTCGGTCGAATACTGTCCAGGAAGGTGGGGCGGTCTCCAAGCCGGATGACCGGGCAAAGGCGTAGGAGGGACGCGACGGAAGGGGGGCTCGGAAGTACCCGGAATTTCTGTCTCAACGTCCTGAGTAGACCTTAAGCCTGTCGCTGATTCGCCGATCCATCAGACGTTGGTTTCGCGATCAAAAATGGCCCCATGACAGCAGTTGTTCTCGCCGGTGGAAAAGGCACGCGCCTCGCACCGTATACCCGGGTTCTTCCAAAGCCTCTCATGCCGATCGGCGACGTGCCGATTCTGGAGGTGCTCATTCGCCAGTTTCGTGCAGCCGGGGTGACGGACGTCATCCTGACGGTTGGGCACATGGCCGGCCTGATTCGAACCTATTTTGGGGATGGCTCCGATTTCGGGGTCAACATCACCTACAGCTACGAAGACCAACCGCTCGGAACCGCGGGTCCACTGGCCGCCATCCGGGAGGACATCCAGGATGAGCATGTGCTGGTCACCAACGGTGATGTCCTGACAGACTTCGACTTCTCAAGCCTGTTCACGGACCACGCCTCCAGTGGCGCTGCCGCGTCCATCGCGTCCTACCAGAAGAAGGTCAAGATTGACCTGGGTGTTCTGGAGTCTCAGGGCGACGATCGTCTGACGGGCTACATCGAGAAGCCTTCCTATGACTTCCTGGTCAGCATGGGCATCTACATGTTCCGTCGCGAGGTGCTGGACCGCATTCCGGAAGACACCTATCTGGACTTCCCCGATCTGATCATCCAGCTGCTGGAATCCGACGATTACGTACGCCTGCACAAGTTTCACGGATACTGGCAGGACCTGGGCCGTCGCGAGGACTATGAAGCGGCCAACGCGGACACCGAGCGTCTGGAGTCCATCCTGAATCCGCGTCCCGCCAGCGAGCGCCGAACCCGTGACCGTCGGTCAGCCGATCGCGCCAAGGATCGCGCGCCAATTGCGCGCCGAGCACGGAGATCAACCCAACCCAAGAAGCGAACCAAGGCATGAGCAAGATCGCACTTTCAGACGTCAGCCTGGACCACCAGGAGAAGGCCGCAGTCAGCCGCGTCATCGATTCCGGCTGGATCTCGATGGGTCCGGAGACCAAGGAATTCGAGGGCGAGTTTGCCCACATGCACGGGACGCGCTTCGCCGTGGCCTGCACGAACGGCACGGCTGCCCTGCATCTGGCCGCGATGGCGCTGGACCTGGGGCCGGGAGACGAGGTCATCGTCCCCTCGCTGACATTCGTGGCGTCTGCCAACGGCTTCGCCTACACCGGAGCTTCGATCCGATTCGCGGACATTGTCTCGGACGAGGATCCGACGCTGAACCCCGCGTCGGTGGCAGCAGCCCTCACGCCGCGGACCAAAGCCATCGTGCCGGTTCATTACGCCGGCTGGATGGCGGACATGGCCGAGTTACGACGTATTGCTGACGCCTCCGGCGTGCAACTGGTGGAAGACGCCTGCCACGCTGTGGGCGGAGAGGGCAAAGACGGGAGGGCCGGTCAGATGGGGGCCATGGGCTGCTTCTCGTTCTTCCCGAACAAGAACATGACCGTCGGCGAAGGTGGCATGGTCACCACCGACGACGAAAAGCTGGATGCGGCACTTCGGCTCCTGCGCTCTCACGGGATGACTTCCTCGAGTTGGGATCGTGACAAGGGGCACGCCTACGAATATGACGTGGTCCGCCGTGGCTTCAACTATCGCATTGATGAGATCCGCTCGGCCATAGGGCGGGTTCAGCTCTCGAAACTGCCGGAGTCCAACGCCCGCCGGCGTCAGGTGGTGACCTGGTATCGGGAGCGTCTGAAGGACGTCCCGGTCACGGTGCCCTTCCTTTCGCGGCCCGTCTCGGAGACCTCGGCCCACGTGTTCACGGTGACTACCCGGACCCCGGAAGAGCGCAATCATCTCAACGAGGTCCTGCGCGCCCAGGACATTCAGACCAGCCGCCACTATCCCCCTTCACACCTCTTTTCCATCTACCGCGATGCCGCCTCGGAGTCCGGTCCGCTCACGCAGACTGAGTCCTACGCTACCCGCG
>JABDJZ010000187.1 GCA_013003255.1 Rhodothermales bacterium | reverse complement strand
ACCTCGCGAATCCCGGCCTGACAGCCCAGCCACCGTGCCATGACGCGCAGGGCCGGAACCGTGACCTCCGAAAGTCGGCGGGCCTCTTCCGAGAGCAACGGCTCCAATTCAGGCATGAGGTGCTCGTAGAACGGCGTAGACCCGTAGTTGTACCGCAGGGCCTTGGTGTGGTGGCGCCACCACGCTCCCTCCGGGCTGATCTCGGTCTCGGCAATGGACTTGCCCAGTTGCCCACGCCTCACAGGGATGGTGAGCCACTGCGCCCCCGTGGGTGTCCGGACCCGCGCCCGGTTGTGATGGGACTGCCGGACATACTGCGCACCACAGACCAAGAGGATTTCCTGGGCTTGAAGGGCGGCGCGCCAAAACGGGACGCCGGGGAGATAATCAGGGGGACAGGCCAATACCACGCGCGGAAGGTACGGCCGGCAGCCGCCCGGTAAAGGCCGGCAGCGATGACCACCCTATCTTGCCGCATGCAACTCGCGCTCAAGAACCCTCGGATTGGAATTGCCGCGCCGGCAGGCCCCCCGCTGGATGGCCGGAGGCTGGCGCAGGGACTGCGGAATCTGGAGGCACAGGGTCTGACGTTGATTCGCCCCCGAGAGACCTATCCGACCCACGGGTTTCTAGCCGGCGATGACTGTGCACGCCTGGAGGAGTTCAATGCGCTCATCGCCCGGCCAGACCTTGACGTGATTCTCTGCGTCCGCGGGGGTTATGGGGCGTTGCGACTGCTGGATGGCCTGGATTACGAGACGGCGAAGAGGTATCCCAAGGTTCTGGTCGGTTACTCGGACATCACAGCGCTTCAGTTGGCCCTGCATCGCCGCGCCGGCTGGCCCGGCCTCAGCGGGGCGATGGCGGCCGTCGAGTGGCCGGAGCCCGATGACCGTTGGCTGGAGCCCTACGCCCGACTGCTTCGAGGAGAGACGGAGGTTTCCCTGGGACCCGTGGACGGATCTGTCCCTGTACCTGTGGTAGACGGTCAGGCGGAAGCCCCTCTCATAGGTGGCAATCTCGCCACGATGACCCGCCTGGTAGGGACCCCCTACATGCCGAATCTCGCTGGCTCCATCCTGTTTCTGGAGGACGTCGGCGAACTCCCGTACCGAATCGATGCCCTGCTGGCACAATTGCGACTGGCCGGTCATCTGGATAACCTCGCTGGCGCTGTGCTCGGGCAGTTTACCGATGCCGAATCGCCAGCGGATCGGCCGAGCTTTACGGTCGAAGAGGTACTGGATCACTACTTCCGGGGTGCCCCCTATCCCGTGGTCCGCAATTGGAACTACGGGCACTTTCCACTGAAGGCGCCACTGCCGATCGGACCTCGGGCAAGGCTGACGGTTCGGGAGGGAGGCGCTTCACTGACAACCCTGGAGCCGCTGCTGCCGTCGTTGTAGCCTGCTGCCCTCGCCACCCGGCTCCCGCGGCCGCGCCCCCCGGCTATTCACCTCGTTTTGACCGCTTTCAGCCTCGCGCGGAATCGGCCGCAACCCTGCCTGATGTAAACTGAAGTCTCGACCTTCGAGGCCTGATCGCCCCGCCCAACCCGTCCGCGCCCTCCATGCAGCTTGCCGTTTTCGCATCAGGCGGTGGCTCGAATTTCCAGGCCATGCTGGACGCGATCGACGCAGGGAGGCTGAATGCCTCCGTGGCACTCTGCATTTCCAACAAGGAGTCCGCCGGTGCGCTTGAACGGGCCCGGGACCGGGGCATCGCCACGCTGGTGCTGGACCCGAAGGACTTCGCGGATTCCTCTGAGTATGACGCACTCCTCCTGGAGTCCCTGGAGGACCACGGGGTCACATTCGTGGCCCTGGCCGGGTACCTGCGGCAGATTCCTTCCGCGGTGGTGGAGGCCTATCGGAACCGCATTGTAAACATTCATCCGGCGCTGCTCCCCTCCCACGGTGGCCCGGGTATGTATGGCCGCCACGTTCATCGCGCCGTGCTGGAGCGCGGCGACCGCTTCTCGGGAGCTACGGTCCACATCGTGGATGAAGACTACGACACGGGCCCCATCGTGCTGCAGGACACCGTCCCGGTGCAGGAGGATGAGACGGCTGAAACGCTGGCCGCCCGCGTCCTGAAGATCGAGCATCGACTCTACCCTGCCGCCCTGCAGCTCTTCTCCGAGGATCGCGTCCGCCTGGTTGGCCGCCGCGTACTCATTGACCCCATCCCAGACTCACAATCATGATTCAGACGAAGGACCTTCCCGCCCCCGATGATCGCTACTCGGTACGACGGGCTCTCCTTTCGGTATTCGACAAGACCGGACTGGTGGAGTTCGGCCAGGCGCTGCACGCGCAGGGCGTAGAACTACTTTCAACCGGCGGATCGGCCCGGACCCTGCGCGAGGCGGGGCTGCCGGTCAAGGACGTTTCTGAGGTCACGGGATTCCCGGAGATTCTGGACGGACGGGTCAAGACCCTGCATCCCCTCATCCATGGCGGCCTGCTCAACCGGCGCAACGACGCCGAAGACCAGGCGACGCTGAGTGAGCACGGCATCCCTCCCATCGACCTCGTGGTAGTCAATCTGTATCCGTTCGGGAAGGCCACGGCCAGCCCGGAGACGGATGACGCGACCGCCATCGAGAACATCGACATCGGCGGCCCCACGATGATTCGGGCTGCAGCCAAGAACTTCTTCTTTGTCGGCGTGGTGACTGATCCCGGCGACTACGGAGCGATCGCAAGCGAGCTGGAGCAGAATGGGGGCACGCTGGGCATGGCAACGCGGCGCCGACTGGCCCACAAGGCCTTCGCAAGCACCGCTTCCTACGACGCGGCCATCGATGCCTACTTCGCGCGTGCCGGGGAATCGGCTGGTGCCCTCACCGTCCGCGAACCCCTGGCGGCAGCCCTTCGGTACGGAGAGAACCCGCACCAGGAGGCCGGACTGTATGGCGATGCCGCGCCGTTCTTCGACAAACTCCACGGCAAGGACCTCTCCTTCAACAACATCCTGGACCTCAGCGGCGCACTTCGACTGATCCGGGAGTTCGAGAACGCTCCTCCGACGTGCGCCATCCTCAAGCACACCAACCCGTGTGGCGTGGGAACGGGACCGGACCTGTCCACGGCATATGACCGTGCGTTCGCTACGGACCGCCAGAGCCCGTTCGGCGGAATCGTCATCGTAAACCGAAGCCTGGACCTGGCCACTGCCGAGGCCATCAACAAGGTGTTCACCGAGATCATCATCGCGCCGGACTACGAGGACGGCGTGCTGGACTTCCTGAAGGCCAAGAAGAATCGGCGCCTCATTCGATACCGTCCCGATGCCCGTGAGGATGCCCGGGACATCCGGAGCGTGGTGGGCGGATTCCTGGTGCAGGACATCGACCCGGCCCTCCCGGCGGCCGCGGACATGCGGGCCAATGTCAGGGTCGTAACCAAGCGTGAACCCACCGAACAGGAGTGGGCCGACCTGGACTTTGCCTGGCGCGTGGCCAAGCACGTCAAGAGCAATGCCATCGTGTATGCCCGCAACGGGGCCACCATCGGAATCGGCGCCGGCCAGATGTCCCGCATTGACGCTTCGGAAATCGCTGTGAGCAAAGGGGCCAAATCGGAACTGGACTTCACCGGATCGGTCGTAGCTTCCGACGCCTTCTTCCCCTTTGCCGACGGCCTTGTCGAGGCCGCCGCTGCCGGGGCGCGTGCCGCCATCCAGCCGGGTGGTTCCGTACGCGATGAGGAGGTAATCCAGGCTGCCGACGAGCGCGGGATCGCAATGATCTTCACCGGACGGCGCCATTTCCGACACTGATTGTCCTGACGGCACATGATCCGGCTCTGGGAGCGTTTTGGCGACTGGTTCCTCCTGATCGCCCTGGTCCTCGTCTCCCTGATGGTCCTGCTCACGGTCAACACGCCGATGGTCCGCGGCCTTCGGGCCCGATCGCTGGAAATGTCCTCGCGGGTTGAAGACCGGCTGGCCGCTGCCGGACGCTACCTGGGCGCTCTGCAGGAGAACGAACGGCTCCGCGAAGAGAACATTCGTCTGTCGAGTGAACTCGCGCTGCGGCGGGAAGCCGCGCTGGAGAATGAACGACTCCGCGGCCTGCTGGGCATACCGGACTCGCTGGTGGGCCGCCGGGTTGCCGCCCGAGTGGTCAGCAAGGACATCACCCGGCAGCGCAATTCCCTCGTGATTTCGGTGGGCTCCGAGCATGGGATTGCGGAGAACATGGCCGTGGTCGACCCGAGAGGCATTGTCGGTGTGGTTGATCTTGTCGGACCGCGTCACTCGGTCGTGCGGTCATTCCTGGACCCGGGTTTCATGATGCCGGTCAAGATTGAGCCCCACCTTTCCGACGGCATTCTGGAGCGCAGCCAGGACCGGCCGGACCGGCTCGAAGTCCTTCATGTGCCCACCACCGACCCCATCGCCACTGGCCAACGCGTGGTTTCCAGCGGCTACTCCGGCATTTTCCGGCGGGGTCTGGCGGTCGGGGTCATCGACAGCGTGTCTGTCTCGGAGGACGGCCTTTTCTGGGAGATTCGCGTCGATCCGGCCACGCCGCTTTCCACGCTTCAGCACGTATTCGTCCTGACGGATCAACCGGAATATGACAGGCTGGTCCGGAATGGGTCGGCACTCCCCGAAGCCAACTGATCTGCGCGGCGACACCCCCAATGCGAGTACCATCCTGATGAAACGACTCCTTTCCCTTTTTCTGCTCCTGACCGTCGTTGGGCAGGTGGCCGCCCAGGACAACCCCCGCAACAGGCGGCAACTGGCTCGCGTGATTGATCGACTGGTCCAGGATTCGAGTCTGGCCGCCGCCTCGGTTGGAATCTCGGTGGTGAATCTGGAATCAGGTGCCGTGCTGTACCAGCACAAGGCCGACCGGAATCTGATGCCGGCGTCGAATACCAAGCTCTACACCACGGCCGTGGCGCTCGATCTCCTTGGACCGGAGTTCACCTGGCAGACCCCGCTGATGGCCCTCGGCGAAATCCGCGACAGCACCCTCACCGGTCATCTGCTTGTTCGTGGCTCCGGGGATCCGGTGATCGGCGGCAGATACAACGAAGGAGACATCACCGCGGTATTCCGGAGTTGGGCCGACTCGCTGGTGGAAGCCGGGATCCGAACGGTGGATGGCTTCCTGATCGGCGATGATGATCTGTTTGATGACCTGCAATTGGGATACGGATGGAGTTGGGACGACGAACCTTGGTGGTATTCCGCCGAAATCGGTGCCCTCTCGCTCAACGACAATTCGGTGGATTTCACGGTCACCCCGACCCTCCCCGGCGGGCCGGCCCAGGTAACCTGGGAGCCCATCAACACAGACTACGTGACGGTTCTGAACGGCACGAGGACCCTGCCGGAAGACGGACGAAAGGACGAGGAGTACGCCCGCGTCCGGGATGGCAACCTCATGACGGTGGGTACGCTGGTCCCGCTTGGCCGCGTCGAGGAGGAATCGATTGCCGTGCACAATCCCACCCGGTACTTCCTGCACGTACTGCGAGAGGTACTTCTGCAGAAGGGCATCGCGGTCACCGGAGGGATTTCCGACATCGACGACCTTCCCGTCAAGCCAGACCCTGCCGGCGGACTGCACATCGCGACGCACACCTCGCCACCGCTCAAGCAGGTGGTACACGCCATCAACAAGGTCAGTCACAACCTCTATGCGGAGCAGGTTCTCAAGACCATCGGCGCACTGCTTCCGGACACCACCTCCGACGCTTCGCCGGGTTCAGCTGCCATGGGTTGGGCCAGAGGACGTCACGCGCTGGGCGCAGCCGGCGTCGACACCCTGCACATCCAGCTGACAGACGGCTCTGGGCTTTCGCGGATGAACTTCATTGCACCGTCGATGAGTACCCAATTGCTGTCCCATATGTGGAACCACCCGGACGACTCCACCCGAGCAGCCTTCATGCGGTCACTTCCCATTGCCGGCATCGACGGGACGCTTGAGAACCGCTTGCGGGACACACCCGCAGAAGGAAATGCCCGGGCGAAAACGGGTACTTTTACGGGCGCGTCGACGCTGAGCGGATACGTAACATCAGCGGCAGGTACGCCCCTGACGTTCAGCATCATGGTCAACGGGTACCGAGGTTCCAGTGCCGCAGCCCGCCGATTGCAGGATGCCGTTGCTGAAACGTTGGCCCGCTACCGCCGTTAAGCGTTAAGTTACCATTAAGATCTGGCCGTGGATCGGGAGAAGGGCCCCGGTCTCACCGCCGAACAGTGTTTTACCCCATTGATTGAGCATTCTGACCGTTCCCATTCTTCCGTCACTGATCCGAGCCTGAGACTTCGAAGCACCACCGTGGTAGGCGTCCGCTCTGGCGGCCGCGTTGCGTTGGGCTCCGATGGGCAGGCCACGCTCGGTAATACCGTCATGAAGCACCAGGCCCGAAAGGTCCGGGCACTTCACGACGGCAAGATCCTCGCCGGGTTTGCCGGATCGACGGCCGATGCCTTCACGCTGTTCGAGCGCTTTGAAGAAAAGCTCCAGCAGTACGGCGGCCAGGTTACCCGGGCTGCGGTCGAGTTGGCCAAGGACTGGCGGACGGATCGCTTTCTGCGAAGGCTGGAAGCGCTTCTGGCCGTGGCGACGGAAGACAAGCTGCTCCTGATATCGGGGAATGGTGACGTCATCGAACCGGATGACGACGTTCTGGCGATCGGCTCAGGTGGTCCCTTCGCTCTGGCAGCTGCCAGGGCCCTGATGAAGCACTCTCCGGATCTCGGAGCACGGCAGATTGTGAGCGAATCCCTCGGCATAGCGGCTGACATCTGCATTTATACCAACCATAATCAGACCATTCTGGAATTGGGCAATCCGGGATAGCCTGCGCAGCCACCCCCCAATGGCACGCTTGAAATCCTCGCACGCATCAGAGAAGAACGACAACCATGCGGTCGTTCTCGTTGACTTCGACAATCTGGCCCAACTCCTCGGAGACGGGCAGCGCAACCAGCACCAGGTTGTCCTGGACCTGGTCTCAGAACTGAGGCGGTACCTCACCGAAGAGTTGCGACTAACTCCTGTCCACCTCCTCGCCTTCGGTGACTTTACTACCTGCGAGGCGGGGGTGGGCGTTGCCATGGAAGCTGTGGCGGCAGCAGGCATTGAGCCTCGCTACGTGCAAACAGGCATGGACGACAATGACCCTGCGATGGGTCTCGCCATCCAGGCCACCGAATTGCTGCAGAGCCGACCCGATCTCAGTGCCTTTGTCGTGGTTTCCGGCGACAACTGGTACGTACCCCTGGTTCAGCATCTGCAGCGGGCAGGCAAGTTCGTGCTGGTCGCAGCCGTTGACCTGCCTCAGTCCATGAGCGGGGTGGCCAGTGAAGTATCCGATGCGTTTTTGAACGCTCGCTATCTACTGGATACGCAGGATCGGGCCGCCGTCACGCGCAAACGCCAGATCACAACAGGCACAGACCGCGCCGCGAGCCCCTCCCCCCAGACTCGCGCCCCCTCTACGCTGAAATCGGTCGATGATCGGGGCGCAATGCGGGGTCTCGAACTCATCGAGGAGTACTTCGGACAGTACGAGGAGGTATACCTGACGCCGCTCCTGCGCAAGATGAGTGAGCTCCTGCCCGATGCGGACGGGGAGCCCAAGGACCTGGTCAACACCCTGCAGGACGCCGGGGCCGTCTGGCTGGAGAAGCGACGCGGATTCCCCTACGACTATACCATTCTCGTGGTCAACGACGAACATCCGGACGTCAAGGAGGTACGCGCGTCCTCGGACGACGACTCCGACTATGAACCGGACGACTATCCGGATTCTTACGAAGAGCCCGTCGAGGATGACCACGAATATGAGGACACACGGGCCTGACGTCAGGCGACGCCCGGCCCTGAGGAATAGTGGATGAGTGAGCTGACCCCGCGACAGATCGTCGCGGAACTCGATACCTACATCGTTGGACAGGGCGAAGCCAAGAAGAGTGTGGCCATCGCACTCCGCAACCGGTGGCGGCGCATGAACGCGGCCCCGGAAATTCGCGATGAGATCATGCCCAACAACATCATTCTGATTGGGCCCACCGGTGTAGGAAAGACCGAGATCGCCCGCCGGCTGGCGCGCCTGGCCGGTGCGCCGTTCATCAAGGTCGAAGCCACAAAGTTCACCGAGGTGGGCTACGTGGGCCGTGATGTTGAGTCGATGATCTGCGATCTGATGGACATCGCCTTGAACATGATCCGGGAGGAGCACTCGGAAGGTGTTCAGGAGCGTGCCCGGGAACTGGCCGATGAGCGGATCCTGGACC
>JABDJZ010000175.1 GCA_013003255.1 Rhodothermales bacterium | reverse complement strand
GCTTCGATACCATCTCCAGCCTGAGCTCCGGGGTGACGAATGTCATCAAGGACTCCCTGGGCGTGGTGGTTGTCATTATCTCGTATCCCTTTGTCAGGGAGATTCTGGCTGTCACCGAATTGCCTTCGACCTGGCCGGTGTATCTGCTGGCCTTCATCGCCCTCGACTTCGCCGGCTACTGGTCGCACCGGCTGAACCATAGCATCAACTTCTTCTGGAACAACCATGTCATCCACCACTCCAGCGAAGAGTTCAACCTGGCCTGTGCGCTCAGGCAGAGCATCTCAAACCTGCTGGGGTACTACGGCATCTTCCTGATCCCGGCCGCGCTGGTGGGGGTGCCCGTGATGGTGATCAATGTGCTGGCACCCGCTCACCTCTTCCTGCAGTTCTGGTACCACACGCGCCACGTCCCCAAGCTCGGATGGCTGGAGTACGTGATCATCACCCCGTCGCAGCACCGGGTGCATCACGCCATCAACCCGGAGTACCTGGACAAAAACCTCGGCCAGATCTTCCCCTGGTGGGACCGCATGTTCGGCACCTTCCAGGAAGAGTTGGATGACGTCGAACCCGTCTACGGAATCACCCGGCCTGCCGCGACCTGGAATCCGGTACGCATCAACTTCCAACACGTCTGGCTGCTGACGAAAGACGCGTGGCGCACCGAGTCCCGGTGGGACAAACTCCGGATCTGGTTCATGCCCACCGGCTGGCGGCCGCCCGATGTCGAAGCGCGATTCCCCGTTGCCAAGATCGAGGACCCCTACGAGTTTGAGAAGTATGGGCGCCGGGCCTCCAGCGCCGAACTGGGCTGGGCCTGGTTCCAGTTTTTGACGACGATCGCGTTCCTCTTCGCCATGCTCTACCACTTCGGTGATCTCTCGAGATCGGATCTTTTGATCTACGGAGGGTTCATATTTCTGGCCGTTTTTGGCTACACCTCCATGATGGACGGTTTGTCGTGGTCACCCTGGCTCGAATTTGCGCGGGGGCTGCTGGGTATCGCGTTTCTCGTGCTTTCCGGCTCCTGGTTCGGGCTTGGAGGCACGGCGGCGACCGTCCTCGTAGGATGCTACTTTCTTGTGACCGGCATTGGCGCTCCCCTCATCGCCCGAACCCGTCCCGCGACTCAATGAAGCCACTTCTTCTGATCCTCGCCCTGACTGTACTGGCCCCGTCCGCCTCCGCTCAGCATTCCGTGGCCCGCGAGTGGAGCGAAGTCCTGCTGGAGCACATCCGCCGTGACTTCGCCAGACCCACCGTCCATGCCCGGAATCTCTTCCACACCTCCGTGGCCATGTACGATGTCTGGGCATTCATAGACCCGGTCAGCGCGCCCTGGCATCTGGGCTCAGACGCGTGTCCCGTTACGGGTTTGCCCCTCCCCGCATCGGTCGAGGCACAGGAAGCCTTTGTGGAAGAGGCCATCAGCTTCGCCGTCTACCGTTTGCTCCAGCACCGCTTCGCCGAGTCTCCTGGAATTGAAGTCACCCAGCCACTCGCGGACTCCCTGCTCCAGACGCTCGGATATGACGGGTCGGATACCGGTGTGGACTACGAATCGGGACGACCGGCAGCATTGGGCAACTACATGGCCCAGTGCCTTATCGCCTACGGCCTCAGCGACGGAGCCAACGAGGCCGGCGGGTACGAGCCCCTGTTCTACGAGACCGTCAACCCGCCCCTGCAGCCCGATCGTCCGGGCACTCCCGAATTGGTCGACCCCAACCGATGGCAGCCGCTTCGTCTGGAGGTCTTCATTGATCAGGGCAACAACACCATTGACGACAATACACCGCCGTTTCTGGGTCCTGAATGGGGCCGGGTGACGCCGTTCTCCCTGTCTTCGGAGGACCTCGAGATCTTTGAGCGCGATGGCAACCCCTACTGGGTATACCACGATCCGGGCGCGCCCCCTTATCTGGAAGAGCCTCGAGGCCCGGAAGGCTACAACGCCTATCAGTGGGGCTTCGCGCTGGTCGCGGCTTGGTCCGCCCACCTGGATCCAGCCGATGGCGTGATGATTGATATCTCGCCGGCCTCGATTGGCGACGTGCTCTACTTCCCCCGCACCACCGGTGAGTACCCGGACTTCTATGACTTCTACGAGGGAGGGGACCCTGGACCCGGACGACCATTGAACCCACGGACCGGACAGCCCTACGCACCGCAATTCGTGCCCCGTGGTGACTATGCACGGGTCCTGGCCGAATTCTGGGCAGACGGTCCTGACTCGGAGACGCCGCCCGGTCACTGGTTCTCGATTCTGAACCACGTAGCTGACCACCCGTTGTTCGAACGGCGCTTTCAGGGTGAAGGAGCGTTGCTGGATCCCCTGGAGTGGGACGTGAAGGCCTACATGGCCCTCGGGGGCGCCATGCACGATTCGGCCGTGGCGGCCTGGGGACTGAAGGGCTGGTACGACTATATCCGCCCCATCTCGGCCCTTCGGAGCATGGTGGCACGTGGGCAATCGTCAGATCCTTCGGCCGCGAACTACCACCCCGACGGCATTCCCCTCTTCCCTGGACTGATAGAACTGGTTGAGGCGGGTGATCCTCTGGCCGGCGTCCTGGGACAGCACATCGGAAAGGTCAAGGTTCTGGCCTGGAAGGGTCCCGAGTTCATCCAGGATCCGGAGACGGATGTGGCGGGGGTTGACTGGATCCTGGCCGAGAACTGGGTGCCCTACCAGCGTCCCTCTTTCGTGACGCCTCCCTTTGCCGGATTCGTTTCCGGGCACTCGACATTCTCGCGTGCGGCTGCGGAAGTGATGACGCTGCTCACGGGAGACGAGTATTTCCCGGGCGGGCTAGGCGAATTCGTGGCGCCGAAGAAC
>JABDJZ010000535.1 GCA_013003255.1 Rhodothermales bacterium | reverse complement strand
CAGTCTGACCTTGGCCTCTTGCGATCCGCAGTCCGATACGGTCCATCTCCTTGAGGAGAACTCCGTCTCAGCCATGCAACTCCTATCCGTGGACATTCTGCCCGATGGATCTGCCTCCAGGCCTGTGCGTCTGCAGGAATTGCCCGCCGGTATTACATCAGGCGGTCCTGCACTTTCGGCCATTCCGCGGTTCAGTTCCCGCCTCCTGGGCAGGGTGCCTGTACGGCGGTGGGAGGCAAGCGTCGAGGCTGATCGCTCCGTCTCGCTCATCGGGGCCAAGGACGAAGCCGACCGCTTCGAAGAGTCTGTTGACTGGACCCCCGACGGAAGATACAAGCTGTCAAATCGTTGGCCGCATATCGCTCTTTCGGACACGCAGACCGGAACGGAGATTCGGCACCCAATTGACCGGAGATTCGGCGGACTGCGCCATGTCATGAACCCGGTTGGGCTCACGCCCGACGGTGGTCAATTCATCGGTTCCGCCAACTGGGCGTATGTGCCCTATGAGCGAACCTGGATTCGAGACTCAAGGACCGGGATCTACGTGGATTCCCTGAACGGAGTCACGGCCCTGGCTCTCACGCCCGAGCGTGACGCCGTGGTTTTTCGTGATGACCGGGATGGCGCGTGTCTGAGCACGATCACCCTGAGAGAACGCGCGGTGGAACCACTCCTTTGCCTGGACGGGGCTCGCGAGACTGAGCAGGCTGACACTACTAGTGGCCGCGCCGCTTGGCGACCGTCAGTGGCGTTCTCGCGCACCGGCGCATACCTCGCCGTCGCTTACCCGGCCGCGGAGGGCGGTCGCCTAGTCCGGGTTCTCGCGACGGATGGCACGCTGGATGAGGTTATCGAGAGTCTTCCGGGGGCACCAGGGTTTGGCGTCACACCTGGCGGGTTCGAACTGACGCCCGATGAGAAGGGTGCCTATCTAATTGGTGAAGGACAGATCGCGTACTACAATTTCGAGACTCGAACAATGAAGCCGATGGAGATGAGCATACCCGAGGGATGGCGCTTCAGAGGGGGCTTACAACTGCATCCGGATGGTAAGTCCGCGGATGTGAGGCTTGAGGGTGAGCAGTTGCCGCGGCAGCTGGAGTTCCTGGTGATCAATCGGCCCGAGGAAGCGACGAATTCGGCTGGCGGCTGACCTCGACTCGACCGATCGCTCTCACTACACCCTCTTAAGCTCTCTATCGCCATGCGTTGCCTTCTTACTCTTCTCGCCGTCCTGTTCCTCACGCCCATCAGTGTATTCGCCCAGTCCGCCAGTGATCTGTTTCAGCAGGCCGTTGTCATGGAGCGCACTCAAGGAGATCTACTTGGTGCGATTGCCCTTTACGAGAGGGTTGTGGATGCCTCGAACGATCGGACGCTGACCGCCGACGCCCTCGTACGCATCGGGCAGAACTACGAGCGGCTTGGTCGCGACGGAGCGCTTGATGCCTACCAACGCGTAGTCAGTGACTTTGGTGATCTCGCTGAGCCAGTAGGGATCGCGCGCGCACGGCTTGCCGCCTTGGTGACTCTGGCCGCCCCTGCGCCTGATCCTCCGAACTCGATAGCGTTCAAGGTCCCGGGGCGTGCGTCTCCTTGGGGACATCTGTCCGCCGATGGTCAGCGACTAGTCACGATTGAGCGCTCGAATACCATGGCAGACGGAGGTGCGCTACTCATCATGGACCTGGTTCAGAACTCGTTCACCACCCTGGTACCTGGACGTCCAGGTGGTTTCGCCCAGAGTCCGCGGTTCTCCCCCGACCAGAATCAGGTGGCCTACGGATGGTGGGATGGCGAGGGACGGGCCTACATAGAAGTCCTTGATCTCCCGACAGGCTCGATTCGGACGGTTCTGGACCTGCATTCGCATTTTAGCGATTTGCCAGGGGTCGACTGGACTGAGGGTCCGTTCGATCCCTATGTCCTGGACTGGACAGAGGATGGCTCCGGGCTGCTTGTCTATAACTGGGTGGACGGGATTGGAGGTGACTGGTATTCGAACCTCATGATGGTCCCCGTAGACGGATCCCCCCCACGGGTTGTGGCTCGGGATAAGGC
>JABDJZ010000165.1 GCA_013003255.1 Rhodothermales bacterium | reverse complement strand
GCTCTGGATTGGCTCTATGATCAGGGCGGCGAACTGCCCCGACTTCAACGATGCCAGTGCCGGACGCGGATCTCCGAACGGAATGAAGCTGGTTGGCGCCAGAACGTCTTTGTACGCTTCGCGGTACTTCCCGTGTGTCGCGCTCAGACTGCCAAGCGTGCGCCCGTGAAAACCACCTTCCATGGCAAGGACTTGACTCCGTCCGGTGGTCTTTCGCGCCAACTTGAGGGCCGTCTCATTGGCCTCCGTTCCCGTCGAACAGAAGAACACCTGCTGCAGACCGGTTGGTGCCAGAGCGGCCAACGCTGCGCCCGCTCTTGCCCGTACGGGTGAGAACACGGCATTGGAATAGAAGAGGAGGTCATCCAGCTGCGCTTTCAAGGCAGCCGTCACGGCCGGGTGATTGTGCCCCAGCAAGGTGACGCAGTGCCCGCCGTACAGGTCCAGGTACCGCTTCTCATTGGCGTCCCAGATCCAACATCCCTGGCCGCGAACGGCAGCAATGGGCTTCTTTCGGTACGTCTTGACCTGGTACCGCTCTTCCTGGCTTACGATTTCGGCGTGCTTCACGCGGTCACCGGGTTTGCCTCTGGCAGCAGCCCAAGGGTCTCGGGCCAGCCTGCGATGAGGTTGAGGTTGTGGACGGCCTGCGAGGCCGCTCCCTTGAGCAGGTTGTCCAGTCCGAATCCTACCACGGTGGCTTCTCCGCGTCTCACCCAGCCAATGTCACAGAATGGCGTCCCGACGGACCAACGAAGCTCGGGAAGCTGGTCGGGCCAGAGGCGGACCAGCGGCCGGCCGGCGTAGGCCTCCTCGAACACCTCCCGGGGATCGTTCCGACCTCCCAGAATCTGGGCAGTACCCCAAATGCCTCTCGTCCACGGGCCCGAGACCGGGACGAAGTCCACCCGGGAGTCCGAACCCAGCAACTGCGTCAGTTCCGCCTCGTGCTGATGACTGAAAACTTTGTAAGCGCGGACGTTTCCCTGACGGTCCGGAAAGTGTGTCGTTGACTTGGCCCCAGCGCCCGAGCCGGATGCGCCGGTCAGCGCCGTCACCGCTGCACGAACCTGGCCCTCGGCACGTGCGAAAGGCGTCAGAGAAAGAGCGAGGCCCGTAGCGAAACACCCCGGGTTCGCGATGCGCGTGGTCCCCTCCGGATAGGGCGCCCGCAAGTCGGCCATCCCGTAGGTGAACGTCCCCGCCAACTCGGGCGCAGGGTGAGTGCGCTCGTAGCGCTGTTCATAGTCGGCCTTCTCGGGCAGCCGAAAATCGGCGCTCAAATCAATGATGTGCCCCCGGTACCCTCCATCGATGAGGGTTTTTGCGGCCACGGCTCCCTGTCCGTGCTCGGCTGCGATGAACACCGCATCGACCTCATTGCTCGAGAACTCATCCGGAGCCGAGAACGAGAGCGATGCCGTACCGCGCATGGCCGAATGGACGTCCCAGAGCGGCTGACGGGCAAACGTGCGACTGGTGACCGCGGCCAATTCAACCCGCGGATGCCCGAGCAGAAGCTTGATCAGTTCCCTTCCGGTGTACCCGGCACCGTGCAATATGGCTGCGCGAGTCATCACGCCGGGCTTTCTTCACTCTGCGACCGGGCTGTTCGTGCCAGCAGGGCGTGCACGGCTGAGATGCGAGCGAAACCCCGCGCATCGCGACCATCCCACAACTCGTTGGTTTCCCCGTAGGTGGCCACATTGGCATCGAACATGGAGTTGGGACTGGAGCAGCCCAAAACGCTGATGCCGCCCTTGTAGAGGCGCACCGTCACGTCTCCCGATACCGCCACCTGGGACTGGTCAATGAACGCCTCGATGTCCCGCATCACCGGGTCAAAGTACTGCCCCTCATGGAGGAGCATGCCGTAGAAATCGGCCAGGTGGCTCTTCTGGAACTGCTGCCACTTGGACAGCACAATCTTCTCCAACTCGCGATGGGTGGCGATGAGGATGGCCGCAGCCGGGGCCTCAAAGGCCACGCGCCCCTTGATGCCGAGGATGGTATCGCCCACATGGATCGCGCGTCCCACACCATGTTCGCCGCCGATGCGATTCAGCTCTTCGACCATGGACACCGGGTCGAGGGTTGAACCGTTGATCGAAACGGGGATCCCATTCTCCCACCCCAGCGTGAGCTCAAGCGCATCGTCAGGGGCATCGGCCGGGGCCGTGGTCTCGTAGGCCTCGTCGGGTAC
>JABDJZ010000163.1 GCA_013003255.1 Rhodothermales bacterium | reverse complement strand
CGTCCAGGGCCTGCCGCAGATCCTCGACCAGGTCGGCCGGGTCTTCCAGTCCCACGGAGATCCGCATGTCGCCTACGGAAATGCCCATCGCGGCGAACCGCTCGGGAGGGTGTTCCTTGGCGTAGCTAATGGCCGGCGCGTAGACCAGACTGTCATGCCCACCCCAGGAGACCGCCCGCGCAAACAGCTTGAGAGCGTCAAAGAACCTCTTGACGGCCGGAAGTGACTCGGTCGCCAGGCGAAATCCCAGCAATCCGGTGAATCCGGACATCTGCTTCCGGGCCAGTTCGGCCTGGGGAAAGGTGGATAGTCCCGGGTAGCGAATCTCCGCCACCATGGGGTGGCCCTCCAGGAAATCCACCACCTGACGGGTGTTCTCCTGATGCCGGTCCAGGCGGGCTGTCAGCGTCCTGAAGCTCCTCAGCATCAGCCAGGCCTCGAAGGGGGCCATCTTGGCTCCCAATAGCTCGCCCTCGGCCACGGACAACCGGTCAAGGTCAGCACGGGAGCCGAGTATCGCGCCCGCCACCACATCCGAGTGGCCGCAGAGGTACTTCGATGCGCTGTGCACCTCCAAATCAGCGCCCAATTCGATGGTCTTCTGGAATACGGGGGTAGCCCAGGTGTTGTCTACCACTACGCGGGCGCCACGCGCGTGGGCCAGCTCCGCAAGGGCGCGGATGTCCTGGAGCCGGAACACGGCCGATGACGGAGATTCCAGATAGACAAGCTTGGTGCGCTCGGTCCAGGCGTTCTCAAAGTCCGCGACCTCCCCATCCACAAAGGTGGTCGTGACCCCCGTCTTCGCCGGCAGGTAGGACGCCATGAAATTGGCCGCCGGGCCGTAGACATTCTTGATGGTGATGATGTGATCCCCGGCGTTCACACAGTGAAGGATGGCCGCACTGATGGCCCCCATCCCGCTGCTGAACATCCGCGCCGCTTCGGCCCGACCCAGCGCAGCCAGCTTCTGCTCTGCCAGCTGCACGGTAGGGTTCATCAGCCTGGAGTAGATCGGCGTTCCGGTCCGATCATCGAAGGCGGCGTCGATGGCATCCCAGGACTCGAATCCGAAGGTCGACGTCTGGTGCAGTGGGGGTGCGGCGGCCCCGTAGGGGTGCGGAGGATCGTGATTGAGGAGGGTGTCGTCGCGCATCAGTTGTCGCGGTTGTAGAAGCAGCCGATTCCGGTGATCGCCAGGGTCGGTGCCACGATGAAGTTGGCCAGGGAAAGGAACTGCCAGTGCCAGTAATCTGCCACGGGGACGCCCAGCGTCGCGACCATGAACAGGGCAGTGGCGTGCCAGGGGACCAGGCTCTCCAGCATCGTCCCGGTGTCTTCCAGGGACCGGGACAACACACGGCGCGAGATCCCCAGATCGTCGAATCGCCGCCGAAACGCATCGCCCACGATGAAACTGGTCGCATACTGGTTCGAGGTCATCGCATTGGTCACCGCGGTTGCGCCGAGCGCCGAGAGAATGGTGGCGGCGCGGGACTTCGCGAACCGGAAGACCCGATTGACCACGATGGGCATGGCATCGATTCGATCAATGGCTCCGATGAAAAAGAACACCAGGAAAGCCGTGAAGATGGCCTCCCGCATCGAATAGAGTCCGCCTCGATTCACCAGCGTCTGGACTGCCTCAGGGACAGTCGGCATCCAGGTGGCCATGTCGGCATCGAACCCGTCTCGAACAGCCGCGAGCACGTCTCCGAACGTGAACGGCTGAAGCACCACGGCAAGGCCTGCGGCGAGTATGACTGAGCCGATGAGGACCGGGATGGTGGGGTAGCGTTTCAGCGAGCCCCAGAGCACCAGCGCCGGGGGCAGCAGGAGGAGCAGGCTGAAGTTGAACATCTCGGTCAGCGCGTTGGAGAACGCGGCTGCGTCCGAGGTCGAGGCCACGGCAGTCGGGGTCTGCACCAGTCCCAGAATCACATAGAGTGTCAACGCAATGGTTGCAGAAGGCACCGTGGTCCACAGCATCGACCGAATGTGGTCGAACAGTTCTACTTCAGCACCCAGAGCGGCCAGATTCGTGGTATCCGAAAGCGGGGACAGCTTGTCGCCGAAGTAGGCACCACCGATGATTGCGCCGGCCAGGATTCCCGGGTTGGCGCCGGAAGCGATGCCGACCCCCATGATCACCACGCCGATGGTGCCGGCAGAGCCCCAGGAGGTCCCGGTAAGGGTCGAGAAGACAACTGGCACCAGGAACGCCAGCGGGTACAGCGCTTCCGGCCGGATGATGGCGATGCCGTAATAGACCAGCATCGGAATGGTGCCGGCCACCATCCAGGACGCAATCAGCAGGCCGATGGCAAACAGGATGAAGAGGGCCGGCATGGCCTTCGCCAGCCGGTTGACTACGGAGTCCTGGATTTGCAGCCAGGTGTGGCCCAGCAGACGGAGGTGCAGCACGGCGAACGCAGCCGCCAGCACGAATACCAGTTCTAGCGGAAACGAGGGTTGGCCGAGGAAGAGGGGCCGCGCCACAAGCCCGTAGCTGATCAGGCCCAACAGGAAGACGATGGGGGTGGCTGCCTGACCGAAACTGACCGGTTGGTCCGGTGACGTTCCTGGGTCAGTCACAGCTCGGAGATCGGCATGCGGACCCGAGTGAATCCCCACTTCAGCACCAGTGCGCTGTCCTCAGCCGCGAATTGGAGCACCTCCTGGTGGGCACCCCGACGGATGGCCGGTGCCCGGAATGATCCGACTTCCTGGTCCCTGACCCCGGACCTGATCATGTTTCCCCAGTGCCAGGTGGATTCGGAGACGTGGATCTCCCAGGACTCGGCGTCGGGCCGGGCGTAGAGTGAGTAGCGACCCGGCTGCAACTCGAGGTCACCGAGCCGGATTGGTCCGTTGAGAAACAGTCGTGTGGGCTCGTTGGCACCCATCCGCCAGAGTCGGCCGGGAGGCACGAGTCCCGAGGGTCCGAACAGGCGCCGGCCGCGGGAGGATGGGGCCCCATAGCAAAGGCGACCCTCGACCGCACCCACCGAAAAATCCAGAGTCTCAAGGGGACTTGCCCGCGGCATGAAGGACGCCGGACTCGTCCAATCCTTCCAGCAAGGCCCGAGCGCCGTGCTTGTGGGGAAGAGGTAGGGCCCCGTGAAGAAGTAGACCGCGGCCATGACCAGCAGCGGTGCGAGAATGATGAGGACCTTCTTCACGCGTGGTCCTTCAGGTAGTCAGGCAGGTCCACATCAGCGTGTCGCCCGGGGTCGGCTTCCGGAGGTCCCCACACCTGCTGCAGCGGGAGGAGTCCGGCCCAGACCGGCAACGCGTAGTCCTCTTCCTCATCGCCGGGAGGACCGGATCGGGACTTGCAGGTGGCCTCGTCTATGGAGACGGCGATCACGGAGGTGGCGTTGAATTCCTTCTTACTCGGCCCACGGGCATCGTCCCAACGTCCTGCCAGGAGATGCTCCGATACGGCCCGCATGCCCTCCATTTTTTCGTCACCCTCGAGCAGCCGTCCCGTGCCGAAGATCACAGCGGACCGGTAGTTCATCGAGTGGTGAAAAACGGACCGCGCCAGGACCAGCGCATCCAGAAGCGTCACGGCGATGGTCAATGGCGCGCCAGTGGCGGCGTGCTTCAGGAGGCGACTTGCCTTGGCACCATGAAGGATCACCTCGTTCCCCATCCGGGCGTGGATGGTGGGAATCACAAACGGCTGGCTGCCCACCTGGAAGCCAACGTGGCAAATGGGGGCTTCATCCAGAATGGCATGCACGTCCGCGGGCTCATAGGACGCACGGTCCGGGATGCGCTTGAGACGGCTTCGGTCAGGTATGGTGGATGACACGGGCTAGTGGTTTTTGGCTGCAGGTTGGCCGCGGACAAACTCAATGTAGTCCGTCGGAGCGGGTTCGGCGTCCGTGCCCCGGAGCAACAGGGCCACTTGACCGCGATGGTAGGCTCCGTGCAGGGCGACGTGCACCAGAATATCGGAAAGCGCCGTGGAGAACCGGTGGCCGTCCGAGTTGGTGTAGTGAACGATTCGTGCCTGGTCGGCTTGGCAGAAACCCCGGTACCGCTGAGCGACTTCAGGGACGGCTCCTGCGAGGACGTCCAGGTTGGCAGCAGGCCAGACGGGCATGGACTGGGGCCGCCCGTCAATGCGGTCGGCCCAGATGGTTTCGGCGCCGATGATGTGCGCGAACAGGCTCAGGGCCTTTGGGGCTGGAGCGCCGCGGAGGCTCTCCAACGTCCGCAGGTCCGCCCAGGTCTGGTGATCGAAGATGTGGTTGAGCATGGTGGTGGCCAGAAACCCTCGGGGAACAGCCGGCTATACGGGCCCGCTAACCATTAAACGTACTGGCTTCCGTGATGAATCGCTTCCCGTTTCCCACACTCGTGGCAGTTGTCGCTCTCACCGTGACCCTTATGGGCTGTGAAGAGAAGTCCACGACCGAAGCCGAAATGCCTGAAGAGGCACCCACCACCTTGCTAGAAGCGAACATGGCCGCGAGTACGGCCTTCCTGGCGGAAGTTGAAACCCGCGACGGCATCATGGCCACCCCGAGCGGCCTCATGTACGAAGTCATCACCGAGGGTGAGGGCGAGAAGCCCAATGCCGTCTCTAGCGTGACGGTCCACTACGAAGGCACCCTGCCGGATGGCACCGTCTTCGATTCGTCCTACGCCCGCGGCGAGACCATCTCCTTCCCCCTGAACCGCGTGATCCCCGGTTGGACCGAAGGGCTGCAGCTGATGTCGCCCGGTGCCAAGTACAAGTTCTACATCCCCTCGAACCTGGCGTACGGCCAGCGCGGAACGCCCGGCGGACCCATCGGCCCAAATCAGGCGCTGATCTTCACGGTCGAGTTGTTCTCGTTCGAATAACGGGTGCTCCGGCGCTGAGGGAGTAGGCTGGGCTGTCTGGCCAGTTCCTCGGCGGAGAGGTTGCTGTACTCGCGCGGCGTCATTCCGGCGAGCTGCTTGAACACCCGGTTGAACGTGGCCTTGGAGTTGAATCCGTGGTCCATGGCGATGCCTATCAGGGTGAGCGGGCTGTCGCCCGCGAGGGCGTGACGGACGGACTCCACCCGGAAGGCATTCACGAAACCCCGGAAGTTCATCCCGAACCCCTCGTTGATGACCTGGGAGACCATGGTCTTTGGCGCATCCAACTCGCTGGCAACTTCGTCCAGCACCAGGTCCGGCCGTAAGTAGAGCCTTTCCGCCTTCATGAGGTTGAGCAGCTGCTCCTCCCACGGCCCGGACTCATAGCCCGAGTCAGGGCTGGGGCTGGCTTCGCGGGTCTCCGGCGCGAAAGCAACCCGCGGGGACTGGGCATGCGCCAGGCCGGCCACGGAGAGGTAGTAGAGCGCGGCCGTGTTGGTGGCGAATGGCCACCAGGCCTGCCAAGCGTCAAAGTCCGTCCCGAGTATCTCCAGCAGCCCGAACACCCAGGAGGTCAGCACCGCGATACCCATCGCGATCACAAAGGACCTCAGCCAGGGCAGACTGATCCGCTGGACATCTGAAAATTCGCCGTCCAGCCACTCGCGATAGCGGGCGAGAAGTCGGATGGACAGAAGCAGGTACACCACCAGCGACACACCGATGAGCAGCGTGACCATCGGCTGAATGACGGGCAGGTCAATTCGATCGACCCAGTCAAACACGAAGGCGGAATCGCGGGAAAACACGGCCAGCCGGTACGCA
>JABDJZ010000154.1 GCA_013003255.1 Rhodothermales bacterium | reverse complement strand
ATCCGGATCATGTCAACCTTGCGGTTGCGACCATGGGGGTGATGGCGCTGACGGTGGCGAATCTGGAGGAGCGGCTGCCGCGGTAGGGGGCGTGCTTTGGTGCTGGGCTGCGGGCGCTGGGCGCTGGGCGCTGGGCGCTGGGCGCGGGGCTGCGTCGGGCCGCGCGCCCCCGCAAAGTTGATTCAGGGGCGGATAATCAACCTAATCGACGAAAATTAGGCCGCCGAAGTTCGGTTCAGAGCCTCAGTCAACTTAGCCCGCGGCAAATCTCGCTCTGGAGTTGAATTCCGGTGCTCTAGTCAACTTTGGCGCTCGAGGGCACTTCGCCAGCGGCCTCGTCAAGCGTGCCACAAGCGATCAGAGACGTCCGCGGGCCATCCCGCCCGCCGCCCGAGGGGTTGACTTCCACCGGAAGCCGCCACGACATTGGGGTTCATCAATCCCCCCTGTACTGATGAATTCCCTCGTGCCCCCTCTGCTCGGGGTTGTGCTGATTGCACTTCTCACCCTGGTGTGCTCCTGCCACGTGGAGCAGGACGTCCAGGCAACCGCTGCTCAGGTCCTCTCTGGAGGAGGAATCGAGTGGGGTGAGGTCGAGGCAGACGGTCGAAATATCTACCTGTCGGGTGTCGCACCCACGGCCGAGGCCGCTGAGAGTCTTGCCTCAGAGATCGAGGGCACAGAGGCCGTGGTCGATGTGGTTAACCGTGTTCAGGTACACGACATGTCTGATGCGGATCTCGTCCCCGTTCGAGGCGGACTGGCCCGGTCCGGATACAACTGGGTGGAACTTGGTCGAAGTGACCGCACGCTGGAGATGGGTGGCGTAGCAGCCTCGGAGAGCGAGAAGGCGGAGGTGGGGGGTGTGGCCGTGCCGCACTGGCCATGGGGCCCCGTTGATAATCGCCTCCGCGTGGCCTCGTCACAGGCGGATCGCCAGCTGTTGGCCTGCCGGAGCAGCCTCAACCAGATCCTGGCCAACGAGACGGTCAATTTTGAGTTTGGGTCTGCCGCCATCACGACAGACGGAAGGGGAGTGCTGGACCAGCTGCTGTCGGTCCTGGATGACTGCCCGGAGAGCGCCGTCCGCGTTGAGGCCCACAGTGACAACGTGGGCGATACCCAAGCCAACCTCACGCTCAGCCAGGCCCGGGCAGAGTCCGTGGTTACCTATCTGCAATTGGGCGGAGTCGATTCGGACCGACTGACGGCTGTCGGCTACGGTGAGAGTCGTCCGGTCGCGACCAACTCCACCGACGAGGGGCGTGCCGAAAATCGCAGAGTCGAGTTTAGAATAGGCCAGTAGTCATGACATACCTCTTCGTCCAGATCTTCCTTTGCCTGCTCCTGGCCTTTCTCATCGGACTCCTGATCGGTTGGTGGATGGGCCGGCGTCGTGATTCCTCGCGTGTCAGCGACCTCGAGGCTGAACTTGCCTCCTGCAGGCGAGCCCTTCGCGACTGTGAGGACGCCAAGGCCGGCGATTTCGGATCGGCCGGTGGGGCCCCGTTGGCCGCCGCTGCCATGCCAGCTGCCGCCGCTCCTGTGGCCGCAGCCGCCCCGGTGGCATTTGCCGTCCCGTCTGAGCCCGATGACCTCAAAAAGATCTGGGGCATCGGCCCGAAGATGGAGGAGCTGCTCAACGGCGCGGGCATCAACACCTTTGCCCAATTGGCCAATTCGACGGTCGAGCAGTTGCAGGAGATCGTGGCCGCCTATGGCTCCAAACGACTCACCGACATCGCCAACGAAGAAGTGTGGCCTGAGCAGGCCGCGATGGCTGCGCAGGGCAATTGGGACGAACTGAAAGCCTACCAGGAGAAGCTCAGCTGGCGAGAAGGCGGCGGCAAGCCGCAGGACTAGGCAGGCATGGACACTGAACTCGTTGGGGTTCTGACGGACCTCATGACACGTTTCGGCGGGCGTCTCGTCGGATCGCTCGTCATACTGCTCATTGGCCTGTTCATTGCCAAACGCGTCGGCGCACTGTCCAAGGCGGCGTCCGGCCGCTGGAATCTGGACGAAACAGGCATCCGGCTGGTTGGCAATATTGTCTACTACCTGCTGGCCGCGGTAGTGGTGCTGATTTCGGTCAACAACTTGGGCGTTGAGATCTCGGCGATCCTCGCAGCCCTGGGTGCGGCCGGTCTTGCCATCGGACTTGCCCTCACGGGAGCCCTGACTAACCTGGCGGCCGGTCTGGTCATCCTCGTCCTTCGCCCCTTTTCCATGGGTGAGCACATCCTGACAGGAGATTTCGAAGGGGAGGTCGTTGACATCGATATCTTCAACACGACCCTCCTTTCGCTGGACAACGAGACCATCGTCCTCCCGAACGCCGAGATCATCGGCGGCGCCATCACCAATTACTCGCCGGGTGAGTACATCAGGGCGGAGGTTCCGCTGGACGTCTCGGTGGAAGTGGATCTGGACAAGGTCTCCGCCGCCCTCATGGAGGCCGCCCTTACGTGTGGACGCGTGCTTCGCGAGCCCGAGCCGGAGGTCCAGATCATCCGGTATGGATCAGAGTCCATAGCGCTTCAGCTGGAGGTTTCGACTCATCCCAAGGATCGCGAGGACGTGATCTTTGAAGTGAACCGGGCGATCAGTGCTACCTATCGGAAGGGTGGGTGGGCGCCGCGGCGTCTGGTGCGGGTTTCAGAGGCGTAGGAGAGCGGGACGTTAAGGAGGCACCGGCTCTGCGACCTGCTGATTGATGAAGAACAGCAGGGATCCGGCTCCATCCGGACCTACGCCCAGGACGAGGAAGTCCAGGTCTCCGTCCAGATTGTAGTCCCCGGCGGCAAGGTGTCCGTTGAGCGCGCCCTGAAAAACGAGCTCGGGGACGAATCCGCCGTCCTGGTTCCGAAGGACGCGGCCGATGCGTTCCCCAAGGACCGTATCGATTCCGGTCAGGAGAATGTCCAGATCGCCGTCGCCCTCATAATCGCCAAACACGGCACGGCCAGCCATGACATCGCGAAGGGCCGTTTCCTGCGGCTGAAAGACCAGGCCTGGCAACTGTTTGAGCAGGAGGGATCGCCCTTCCATAAGCCCGGGCGAAATGAAACCGCCGGTGATCACCAGGTCCGGGAGGCCGTCCGAATCATAGTCGCCCCAGTCCACCGACGCGTGAATCAGCTCGGCGCCGGCGAGTTCAAGTTGCTGAAACGAGTCACCGTCGTTTCGATAGACCGCTCCGTGTGCCAACCCGGCACCCGTGTCGCCAAGTAGGGCCAGGTCCAGATCACCGTCACCGTCTGCATCTGCCCAGGCCGCATCGCCAAACATGCGGTTTTCCCCGGCGCCA
>JABDJZ010000109.1 GCA_013003255.1 Rhodothermales bacterium | reverse complement strand
GCCTCGGAGAGCTTGAGCCCACCGTACTTCACGAACGGGATGTTGCGGCGGTTGAGCTCCACCTCCAGGTCATACGAATTAAACCCGCTCCGGAACAGCACGGCCATATCCTTGAGCGGCACGTTCTGCTCGCGCAAATCCAGAAGCATCTGGCAGACAAAACGGCTCTCGTACCGGTCATCGGGAGCCGTCACCAGGGCCGGGAGATCTCCCCCGCTTCGCTCGGTGAACAGCTCCTTGTCAAACTTGTGGCGGGCCTGCGTGATGACCTGGTTGGCCAGGTCCAGGATGCGCTGCGTGGACCGGTAGTTGTGCTCCAGCTTCTGGACTCGCGTTCCCGGGAATTCGTCCGGAAACGCCAGAATGTTGCGAAAATCGGCTCCCCGAAAGCGGTAGATGCTCTGTGCATCATCGCCCACGGCCATGACGTTTCCGTGGACGGCCGTAAAGGCCTTGACCAGCCGCGCCTGCAACCGGTTGGTGTCCTGGTACTCGTCCACGAGAACGTGCTCGCAGTTGCCGGCAATGAGCTTGTGCACGTCCGGTGCCTGCTCGAACAACTCCAACGTCCGCCGAAGCAGATCATCGTAGTCCATGAGGCCGTGATCCCGCTTGTACTTCTCGAAATGCCGGAACAGGTTCTCGAGGTCTCGCGCGTGAGGGACGAACTGCGGGTAGTCCTCCTCCAGGATGTCGTAGAGTGGCTTGTCCCGGTTGACCACCGAAGAGAACATGGCCTGGATGGTCCGCTTCTTGGGAAACCGGTCCCGCTTGTTCAATTCCAGCCGGCCCCGCAGGATATCCACCACGTCCGAGGAGTCCGACGAATCCAGAATGGTGAAGTTGTTCGGGAAGCCGATCCTTGGCGCGTGGCGTCGAAGTACGCCCAGGCAGAATGAATGAAAGGTGCCGCCATGAACCCGCTGGCACCGTCCGTCCAGCAGGCCGGAGGCCCGGGCGAGCATTTCTCTGGAAGCACGCCGTGTAAAAGTCAGGAGGGCGATGCGCTCCGGGGCCACCCCGGATTCCACCAGATAGGCCAGCCGGTACACCAGCGTGCGCGTCTTGCCCGTGCCGGCACCCGCAACCACCAGGATGGGGCCACCGGGTGCGGTTGCAGCCGCAAATTGCTGGGGGTTCAGTTCCGACGCGTACTCGATCCGGTAGTTGACTGCCGGAGCGGCGGGATCCCTTCGAAGTACGAATTGACGAGCCATTGGACGAGAATTGCCTACCTAACTATAACGCGGGCACAAGGGTTCGACATATATGTGCTGTGGACATCTTGGTGATGAGTTCCTCGTTGTCGGGGGTCCGGCGTCTGGCAGTCCACTGGGCAGGACCCTACTTTTCTGATCTCATTGCAGATGCTGCCGAGATCCGGGAGCATCGCGTTGGTGGATGAACTCAGCCGGTGGTGTCCCGTACACCCCGCTGACGATCAGTCAGTAATCCCGAGGGGACACAGGTTTGATGGGAAAGGTCATCGCGGTTGCGAATCAGAAGGGCGGAGTGGGGAAGACCACCACGGCGGTCAATCTCGCCACGTCACTTGCTGCCGTTGAGCGCTCGACGCTGCTGGTGGACTTCGACCCGCAGGCAAACTGCTCGTCGGGCGTGGGCATCGATCCCCGCACGGTGACCGCCTCCAGCTACGAGATTCTCGTGGGAGCCGTCTCCTTCGAGGACGCCATCCGGACCACCGAGATGCCGTTTCTGGATCTCGTGCCGAGCCATATCAATCTGGTCGGTGCGGAGATTGAGATGGTCGATGTGCCGGACCGCGAGCGGATTCTTCGGAATGCCATGCTCCCGGTGAAGGACCGCTATGACTTCATCATCATCGATTGCCCGCCGTCGCTGGGCCTGCTGACCCTCAACGCCCTGACCGCCTCGGATTCGGTGCTGATACCGGTGCAGGCAGAGTACTTCGCGCTTGAGGGGCTGGGGCAGCTGCTCAACACCATCAAACTGGTGCGTCAGCACCTGAATGATGATCTGGATATCGAAGGCGTCCTCGTAACCATGTTCGATGTACGCCTTCGGCTTGCAAATCAGGTGGCCAACGAACTCAGGCGCTACTTCGGCGACAAGGTGTTCAACACCCTCATTCAGCGGAATGTCCGCGTGTCCGAGGCCCCCAGTTTCGGCCGACCGGTTCTACTGTATGACGCCACTTCGGTGGGCGCCCGCAACTACATCGCCCTGGCCCGGGAAGTGCTGAAACGACAATTGCACGGCACCGATCAAGTGCCGACGGACCTTGCGTCGTTCTCCGCGGGCGACGGTCACGCATAACGGAAGATTGGATGGCCAAGGGTAAGGCGGTACTGGGTCGAGGATTGGGCGCACTGCTCCCCGAAAAGGAGGAGGAGCGGCCATCGTTCGCATCGACGCGCCTCTACGACTTCAAGGATCGGTCACGGCCCGGTACCATTTCCGAGGTCAGACTCGACCAGATCACGGCGAATCCCTACCAGCCGCGTACGGAGTTTGATGAGACGGCGCTGGAAGAACTGGCCAGCTCCATCAGGGCGCTTGGGATTATCCAGCCGGTCACCGTTCGCGCCGTCGGCGACGATGCCTTCGAGCTGATTTCCGGAGAACGCCGTCTGCGTGCCGCGCAGATGGCCGGCCTCGAGTCCATTCCGGCCTTTGTGCGGGAGGCAGACACGGAGGCCATGCTGGAAATGGCCATCGTGGAGAACGTCCAGCGCGAGGAACTCAACCCCATCGAGGTGGCTCTGGGCTACCAGCGCCTGATCGAGGAGTGTGACCTCACTCAGGAGGAGGTGGCCAAAAAGGTTGGCAAAGGGCGCGCCACGGTAACCAACCTCCTCAGGCTGCTCAAACTGCCCGCCGCCGTGCAGGCCCATCTCCGGGATGGCAACCTGAGCATCGGGCATGCCCGTGCCCTCATACCGGTCGATGACGACTCGGCCCGGGAAACGCTGGCTCAGCACATAATTGACGAAGGACTCTCGGTGCGCGCCACCGAGGAGCTGATCAAGAAGTGGCTGGCTGGCCCCGAGACGCCCAGAGAGCCCAAAGCGGCCGGCGGAACGCCCACGCGCGATGACTTGGTGCTGCGTAGCCTCACGGATCGACTGCGATCGGGACTCGGCACCAAGGTGGCC
>JABDJZ010000097.1 GCA_013003255.1 Rhodothermales bacterium | reverse complement strand
GACCAGATGGTCGGGCCCGAGAAGCAGGATGCATTAACGCAGACCGACCGGGAGCAGACCACCACGGCTCCTACCTCAGAGGCGCACCCAAAGCTGCGCTTTCCGAATTTGATGGACAAGGCCATCTCCACCGGCGTGGCCGGCAAGGACGGGCCGACAGTCCACCTTTTCCTTGCGTTCAACGAGTACGAGGCTGACGGCGTGACCCGCCGGGTCCTCGACAGCTACGGCATCACGCGCCGCGTCATGGAAGAGTATGGCGTGACGCGCCGGGTGCTCGACAGCTATGGTGTCACGCGAAGGGTACTGGAGGAGTACGGAGTGACTCGCCGCGTATTGGACAGCTATGGCGTAACTCGCCGTGTTCTGGAAGATTACGGGGTCACGCGCCGCATTCTGCAGGACTACGCTACCACCATAACGGATGCTCTCCTTGCCGAGTGGGGTATTACCTGGTCGCAGCTTGAGGCGCAGGGGGTAACCCGTCGTGTGCTCGACGACTACGGAGTGACCCGCCGCGTGCTGGACGACTACAATGTGACGCTGAGCAATTACGAAGAAGCGCTCGAGGCCTTCGACAGTGTAGTTCGCGTACGGCTTCGCGTGTCGAAGACCCGGCCGGGCATTTCGATCTCATTTGGAAATGCCTACCTCGACGCGATTCTGGAAGAGCTCTACACGGATCCGGACATCGATATCATCGACCCGGACTATGAGATGGAAGACGGACTCTTTGACGTGCGCCGCGGCATGAAGGAATCCAACGAGATGATTCCCTGGAGTCTGGCTCGCATCGGTGGGCTCTTCACCCAGTTCGATGACGCAGCGGTTCACGTCTATGTGCTTGACTCGGGCGTGTATGACCGGGATCTGGATCTGGTCGAGAAGAAGGACTTCACGATGCTCTTCCAGAACCGAGATCAGGAGTTCATGGATGAGGAGGCGATTGTCCAGATGGATGTCTTTGATCCGCACGACACCGGCGACTGGAAAGACGGATCTGGCCACGGTTCGCACGTTGCTGGCACCATCGGGGCCAAGCAGAATTCCGACGGCATCCGCGGCGTAGCCCGCGGGGTGAACCTTCACAGCCTGAAGGTCCTGACTGAGGAAGGCAAGACGGATCTCACCACGGTCATGGCCGCGGTGGATTATGTCACGGACCAGAAGCAGCAGAACCCGCTACAACCCACGGTCATGAACCTCAGCCTGGGCATGGACCTGGAATCTGGCGCCTATAACGCGCTCGACGAGTCCATCCAGCGCGCCACTGAGTTTGGCGTTGTGGTTGTCGTCTCCGCTGGCAACGACGGTGCCGATGCAGTGACCTATTCGCCGGCCCACGTTCGCGAAGCTATCACGGTGGGAGCCTACGACCAGAACGATCAGTTCGCCAGCTACTCCAACCACGGCTCCGTGGTGGACATCCTCGCGCCGGGAACAGACGTGGTTTCACTGACGCATCTCCAGAGCGAGGCCGTGCAGGATGAGAACGTACTGATGAGTGGCACCTCACACGCTGCGCCGCACGTGGCAGGAGCCGCGGCCCTCTATCTGGCGCTCCACAACAACGCCACCCCGGCCCAGGTGAAGCAGGCTCTGATCAACAGCGCACGCACTGGGATCCAGGGCGCTCCGATGGGGACCACGGACCGAACGGTCTTTGTCGGTGACTTTGCCGGCGACGGTCTGGACGTTCCTTTTGTTCTTACGGACGCCGACTGGGTTGACGGGTCCCGGATTGTCCTCGAAGGAGAAGGTCCCCGTCTGGCCACAGTCAAGATTTACGACTCGGTGGATGACGCGCTGATTGGCGAGTTCACTATCGATGACCAGGGTGACTGGGGCGGCGAGATCACGCCCGATGGAGAGCCTTCTTGCAAGGTCGTTGCCCGCTCGGGTGGAGAGTCGGTCACGGCCTCCATAGTTGACCGGCCCAGCACTTGCCGGAAGCCATTCTCCCTGAATCAGGCCAAGGCACACAAGAAGAATGGCCTCTCGGCACAGGGCAAAGGCCTTGCGGGCCGCACGGTCACCATTTTTGACCACGAAACCGACGAGCAGCTGATCGCCGTCACCATCAACGCCAACGGCGGGTGGAGCTTCGAGAAACTGGACGCAACGCCGTGTGTGCTCAGAGCGACTGATGGTGAAGACACCAAGACCCTTGAGGTTGAGTTCGCAAAAGGCTGCAACTCCGCCGGCGACTCAAACTCCGCCCTGAACGTCACCAAGGTCCAGTTCTCCGGAACGAAATACACGATACAGGGCAACGCACCGGCCTTCGAGCGTCTGGCTGCCTTCAACGCCGTCAACAACGAAAAACTCGGCGAGTTTGACGTCAGTCACAACGGCGGATTCCAGGCGGTGTGGGACAACCCAACCTCCGTGCCCTGTGAGGTCCGTGTGGAACTCCTGTCCACCGGCGAATCCTCAGAGCACGCCATGCAGGATGCCCCCGCGGATTGCATCGGTGGGTTCCGGATCGGTGAAGCTCGCTGGAGGGCTACTTCGAAGCAGCTTGAGATTACGGCCACGGGAACGCCGTATGCCGCAATCGAAGTCCGCAACGGGCGCAACGATGCCCCCTTCCACTTCGGACAGTTCGGTGCAGACGGCGTCTTCAACAAGGCTTTCCGCAACATGACCTTCGTACCGTGCTCAGTCTCGGTTGTGTCGGGTCAGGACAGTGCTTCGGAGCCGGTTGCAAATGCACCTACCAACTGTGATGTGAACACGGAGTTGACCACGAGTCAGTGGTCTGATCAGCAGTGGATGCTGTCCTTCGGTGGCACGGCCACTCCGGGCCTCCCTGTCACGACCTACAACGCTCACACTGCCGAGGAAATCGAGAAGACTACCACGGATGAGTTCGGCAACTGGCGCCTGGACCTGGATCTCTCGGAGACTCCGGTACCACCATGCGACGTGGCCATCCATGCCGCCAATGGTGATGTCATCAACACGACGGTTTCGGCCTCCATGTGTAACCAGGATTTCGTGTACCGTGAGCCCGGTTCCACCTGGGAGCAGAATCCCTACTCCTTTGTGGAGATCAGCAAGGCCGAGTACAACAACGGTTCGCTGCTCGTAGAAGGGGACGGTTACGTCTTCATGCGTGTCGACGTGACGTCTCCCGGTACGGGCGGATTCCTCGGCGCCATGGCGGTCGACGCCAACGAAGAGTGGAGCTTTACCCGGGAGAACCTCTCGGTTGTGCCCTGCCAGGTGGAGGCCACGCTTGACGGCCGCACTGTGACAGAGGACGTGTTCCACGCCCCATTGAATTGTGACGGCCAGGACTACCTGGTGATCGATAAGGCCGAGTACGACTCTGGGCTAAAGAGACTGACGGTGGAAGGCACGGCCATGGCTGGCTCCGGCTCGGCGGACGTCGAAATCCGCTTCAGCAACGATGTTTTCCTGGCCACAGTCACCCCGGATTCGGACGGTGATTTCCAACTCCGGATCCAGAACATGCAGCCAGAAGACTCGCCCTGCGGCCTGATCGATGCAGGTTTCGTCGGCGGCGCCACGCTCGTTGACGACTACGTCATGGGCAAGTCCTCAACCACCTGCGCCCAGTAGGGCCCACCTCAGACGAGGATTCGCTATGAAACACACTCTCCAAACACTGACCGTCGCGCTGGTCCTGGTCCTGACGGGCTGCGCCGATGGCCTGCTCACGGACGGCGCTAACCAAGCCTCCGAGGC
>JABDJZ010000090.1 GCA_013003255.1 Rhodothermales bacterium | reverse complement strand
GTCCACGCCCTCTGCGGCCAACCGAGTAACGTTCGCCCCGGCAGTGGCCGGATCAGGATTGGCGATGCCGATCTCAGGGTTACCGGTGCCATCGTACACAACGTCGGCACCGTCCAGCAGCGGGCCGGCGAAGAACACGCGCGGAGCCTCTTCGGCAGCCCGGAGCCGTTCGACTACAGGCTTGATCTCGGCAAGAAGTCCTCCTGTGTCCCGGACACTCGTGACACCATGGTCCAGGAAGAGGCGCGCCATCTGATCCGCGTCGGCATCGGCGTAGGTGAGATGCACATGCATGTCCCACAGGCCGGGCACCAGGTAACCTCCACCGCCATCCACAACGCGCATCGCGCGGGCTGACTCCGAGGCCGGTATGATGGCGGCGATGGAATCGCCCCGAGTCAGCACCGTCATGCCCGGGCGTGCCCCTGAGACCGCATCGACCACGGTGACATCCGTGATGGAGAGGTCGTACTCCGGCGGTTGACAGGCGGCCAGCGCAACGACCAGGATCGGGAGGAGATATCGCATGAATCGGTGCGGGTTCGGGGTCAAAGAATACGCCAACCCGTTAGAGCGCGCTCTGGCTCCCAAGAACCCGGATTCCTTGACCATGATTCTCACGGCTGACGTAAGCATGTATCCCAATCGCGAGGCATTCATCCCGCCAATCGACGGATTCATCGAGCGCATCAACCGGTATCCCGGCCTAACCGTCAAGACCTTCCCGACGAGTACCGTCGTCCAGGGCGAGGCCTCGGCGGTTCACCACGCCTTGCAGGAAGTCATGGCCGCGTGTTTCGAGGAATACGGAATGGCGGTCTACGTGGTCAAGTTCATTCCTGGCTACGAAGCGCTGTGATCGACTCGGTGCTGACCTGGGAGAACGCGGCCGTCGTGCTGGCCATCGCCTATCTGGTTCTTGCCATGCGCGAGAACATCCTGTGTTGGCTGGCCGCCTTCCTGAGCACGGCCATCTACACGGTGGTCTTCTGGGAGGTGAGCCTGTTCATGGAGAGCGCGCTCAATGTGTTCTACATGGTGATGGCCGTCTACGGTTGGTGGGCGTGGACCCGGGGGGGAGCGAAGGACGATGGGATGGCGATCCATTCCTGGACGTCCCGACAGCACGCGATGGTAATCCTGGGCATTCTTGCGTTGACCCTACTCACCGGATGGCTCCTGACCGGGACCGGCGCGGCGCGGCCCTACGTGGACAGCTTTACCACGGTCGCCAGCGTGATCACCACGTTCATGGTGGCGCGAAAGGTGCTGGAGAACTGGCTCTACTGGATCGTGATTGATGCCGTTTCCATCTGGCTGTATCTCGATCGAGGGCTGGAGTCTACCGCGGGGCTCTTCGCGCTCTACGTGGTCCTCGCCGTGGTGGGATACTACCAGTGGCGAGCTCGGGCCGAGGCACAGCCGGACTAGTCGACTCTCGGAGGGCGACGATCCCGCTTCTTCTCTCCCCGATGCCTCTTGGCCTGTATCCGTCGCTCAATGGAGCCCTTGGTCCGACGCGTCTTCTTCCTGCGTTTCGGCGGGTTCGCGGCTTGCTGAAGGAGACTGACCAGGCGCTCAACGGCATCCTGCCGGTTCCTGTGCTGCGTCCGATGGCGCTGTGCCGTGATGAGGATGACGTCGCCCCCCACCAGCTTGCTCCCGGCCAGCGCACGGGCCCGGGCCTTAATGGCATTCGGCAGGCTCTCGTTGGCCGAGAGGTCGAATCGTAGCTGGACGGCCGTGGCCACTTTGTTGACGTTCTGACCCCCGGGCCCGGAAGACCGGACGAACTCGAAAGAGAGTTCGTTTTCGTCCAGAAAGAGGTTGGGTCCTATTCGAAGCATGCCACTTTCATACGCCTCAGCGTCCGTTCCGGTGCAGCCGCTTGAGAAACCGCGATTTCAGTTCGTATCTGGATAGTAGTAACCCAGATGCCGATGCCTGCTCTCGTTCTTGTTTTCGCCCTCCTCCTTCCGCAACAGGTCCAGTCGGACCAGATCCGTGTAGAGTCGCTGAGGGGCCGGGTAATCCTCGTGTCAAACAGCACCAGGGCAGGGGCAGCCGTTGCTCCAATCGCCGCACCTACGTCTGTCGAGATGGTCCGCGCGCCGGCGGGACACGTCCTGGGCGACCCTCTGTGGCCCGGCCTGACCGCCCGGGAGGCCGCTCCGCCCGCGATCATGGCGGAGCCTGCTCCCGCGATGCAGGCCCAAGAAGTTGTGCCGGTTTCGGAGCGCATCGCGGCCGCTCGGCAGACCCGAGGATCCTCTGCGCCACCGCCGATCCCGTTCTACAGCGAGTCGTTCCGCGAGCGCCTGGCGGCCCGAGTGGCGTCCAGGCCTGCGTGGGTAGCGCCGGTCGAGAGCGCCGACCTCGATGACGGCGGTCTTCCCCAGGCCTATCGCATCGCCGAGACCGAGCCGGCCTTCCAGATTCAGCAGGCCAGCGGAGCCCTGGACCCGATGCCGCTTCGGATCGTGCAAACCAGTGAAGTGACCCTCTACTTTTCCGAAGGAGCGCCGGTCTTCCTCCGGGTTGCTCCTGACTCCGGCGGAGGCTGTTTCCTGGAGTTCGACTACGGATTGGACGGCCATCGAAGCGTGTCCGATGAGGGGGTGTACTGGCTCGAAATGCCGAATGCCGGACGGGCCGGCGTCACGGTGCCTTCCGACAGTCTGGTTGAACTCAACCTCTCGGAGGCCCGGGTCGGCGGCTGTCCTCTCCCGGATCGCCTGAGTCTTCATCGGTCGGGACGGGTCTGGAGCGTGCGCTGACCGGAGGCGATTCAGTAGATTGGGTTCGCACCAACCCAATCCCCTGCAATGCCCCAGGAAGCTGATCCCACCCTCGAAATAGCCCAAGCGACGACTACCGTCTGGACCAAGGTCACCGGATGGATTGAGGCCGCCATCGCGATGCTGCCGAACTTCGTGGTGGCCGTGCTCGTGGTAATCGCGTTCGTGGTGGTCGCAAAGATCATTCGCCGAATCCTGCGGCGCGTGCTCGCAACGGTGGTGCAGAATCCGCAGGTATCGCGGCTCCTGCAGACCGTGGTCTATGTGTCGGTGGTCACCATCGGCTTCTTTGTCGCGCTCTCGGTTCTCAATCTGGACGACGCCGTTACCTCGCTCCTGGCAGGTGTGGGAATCCTCGGCCTGGCACTCGGCTTCGCCTTCCAGGACATCGCCGCCAACTTCGTATCCGGAATTCTTCTGGCCATCCGCCGGCCGTTCCAGGAGGGCGAAATGATCGAGACTGGCGGTGTGACCGGGGTGGTGCAGGAGGTCAACCTGCGATCCACGATAATGCGGACCGGTGATGGCCAGATAGTCCTCGTGCCGAACAAGGACGTGTTTGGGACCGCCATCACCAATATCTACGGGTCGGGAGAGCGACGTGTCGACATTCTCTGCGGTGTGTCCTACAACGACGATCTGGAGAAGGCCAAGAACGTGGCGCTCGAAGCCATGAAAGGTGTCCCCGGGCGTGACGAGTCCCAGGAGCCCGCGTTCTTCTACACAGGTTTTGGTGGCAGCTCGATTGACTTCGTGGTCAACTTCTGGACCAAGAACTCCGGCGACCACGGCGCCTTCCTCAAGGCGCAGAGCGATGCCATCATGGCACTCAAGGCAGCGTTTGATGAGGCTGGGGTGGACATCCCGTTCCCCATTCGGACCCTGGATGCCGGTGATTCGCTGAAGGAGCTGTTCGAAGCCCGAGCCTGATCCGGCGATCGCCATGACAGACCGGAGGACCAGGCGCCGGAATCGGCACTTCCGCCGGGTAGCTCAAGCCCTCGATGCAGTGCTGCTGCGGCATGAGCAGGGGGAGGCGCCCTCCGTGTCCTTTGATCCGGGAGCGGGAGGGCTGATCATCTTCAGTGACCAGCACAAAGGCGCGCGCGACGGTGCGGACGACTTCCGCAAGGCGGAACGAGCCTACAACGCGGCCCTGGCTTACTACCTGGAGTTGGGTCACACGCTGGTAGAACTCGGCGACGTTGAAGAGCTCTGGGAGGAGACCCCCGGCGTGGTCATTGACCGCTATCCGAGGA
>JABDJZ010000082.1 GCA_013003255.1 Rhodothermales bacterium | reverse complement strand
ATGGCCATCAATGCGGAGGCGCCGATGCAACTCACCCGACTGTTCCTGCCCGGGATGCTGGCGCGGGGCCGCGGGCACGTGGTCAACATCGCCTCGGCAGCCGGCCTGGTGGCCAACCCCAAGATGTCCGCGTACGTGGCCTCCAAGTTTGCCCTGACCGGGTGGTCCAATTCCCTCCGACTCGAGATGCAGCGCGGGAAGACGGGCGTCAAGGTGCTCACGGTGGCGCCCTTCTACATCGACACCGGGATGTTCAGCGGCGTGCAGTCTCCGATCCTCCCGATTCTCAAACCCGATGACGCGGTAGAGCGCATCGTCCGGGCGATCGAGCGCAACCGGATTCACGTGAGGATGCCGTGGCTGGTTGGCTGGGTGCCTTTCCTGCAGGGCATCCTGCCAACGCGGATTTTCGACTGGCTTGCGGGCGACGTCTTTGGAATGCACCGCTCAATGGACCACTTTAAGGGTCGGAACGAAGAGGACTGAGGCCATGCAAATCCCTGCTGCGGACATAGACGATTATTTCCAGCACCTCCCCCCCGACCGTCAGGACGCGATGATGCGCCTGCGGGCCTTGATCCAGGAGAACCTGCCGGAGGGATTCCAGGAGCAGCTGCAGTACAAAATGCCGGGCTGGGTGGTGCCCCACAGCCTCTACCCCGACGGCTACCACTGCAATCCGGAGGACCCACTCCCCTTCGCCAGCATCGCCTCCCAGAAGAACTACATCGCCCTGTACCACATGGGGCTGTATGCGAATGAGGAGTTGCTTGCGTGGTTCAGAGCGGAGTACGCGGAACGAGTCCCCACGAAGCTGGACATGGGGAAGAGCTGTATCCGCTTCAAGAAGGTGGACCAGATTCCGTACGATCTCATAGGCGAACTGATGGGCAAGATCACGCCCGATGAGTGGGTCGCCACCTACGAGGCCAACGTCAAGCGGTAGCGAACCCGCTCAGATTCCCTCGATTTCAGCCCATGTTCGCGATCCAAAGCGGCCGGTGGCGGATCCGGGTGGGACCGGTCACGTTTCGACCTCCTCCAGACCGAAGATCCAAACTCTGATATATCCGATGCGCGCTCTCTTCTTCCTGCTGCTCGCCGTGTTCGTGCTTCCTGTCTCTGCCCAGGACACCGAGGTCAAGTCTGCCGACAACGTGTACGTGGCCGATGGCCTGGTCTACTACAGCCTGACGAACAACGCGATTGTGCCCGCTGATGAGAAGACCGCCACCAACTGGGACATCCTCATCAATGGGGTCGAGCTCCATGCGAACCGTGCCGGTCTTGTGATCACGGAGGCCTTCGATGCCGTCGCAGAAGCGCCCCTGGAGGGCATGAAGAACGGCATGATGAAGACGGCCGACGGCGAGGTGTGGTACAACTACGACATGAACACGCACGAGATCTCGCCGAAAGGAGACATGACGTTCGTGCTGATGCTGGCTGACGATTCGTACGCCAAGCTTACCGTCGACAGCTACTACCACCGCATCACGGAGGAGCCGCGCTACATGTCGTTCCGCTACGTCATCGCCGGTGGCGGCGAGCGGTCGTTCATGGACTAAGGCCGGGCTTCGAAGGCCCGGGGTGTCGAGTTCTAAACCGGAGGCGGGCTCGGGACGCCGTCGGCTGGTCAGTCTTCGACGGTCAATGTCACCGTCTGCAGATCCACCGAGTTCGGTCCCACCATCAGCGTGAACGAACCGGGCTCGACGATGCGTGTCATTTCGCGCCCGTAGAATGACAGGTGCTCAGGACCCACCTCCAAGGTGACGGTCCGCGTCTCACCGGACTCAAGCGTGATACGCTGAAAACCCTTCAGTTCCTTGACCGGCCGGGTCACCTGGCTCACCTCATCGCGGATGTAGAGCTGTACCACCTCGTCTCCCGCCAAGGTGCCCGTGTTGGTCACGTCCACCATCACGCTCACCGTTTCATCAGCGCTGATTGTGTCTGATGACAAGCGCAGATTCTCGAAGGCGAAGGTGGTATAGCTGAGGCCGAATCCAAACGGATAAAGCGGCTCGGTGGACTCAAACAGATAGCCGCGGCGAGCCGTGGGCTTGTAGTTGTAGAACATCGGCAGCTGGCCCACACTTCGTGGGACGGTCACGGGCAGCTTCGCGCCAGGGTTGATCTGCCCGAAGAGCGCCTCGGCCACGGCGGTACCGGTTTCCTGACCGAGGTACCAGGTATCCAGAATGGCGGGTGCGTTTTCGGCGATCCACGTGATGGCAAGTGGGCGCCCGTGGTTGAGGACCACCACTGTCGGCGTGCCCGTCGCAATGACGCGTTGGACCATTTCCAGTTGCCGACCAACCAGCGTGAGCGACGTCCGATCGCCCAAGTGTGCCTCGGCCCAAGCCTCGCGACTGGTCTGCTCGTTGTCACCCACCACAACGATGGCCAAATCGGACTCCCCCGCAAGGCGAACGGCCTCATCGACTCGCTCGGCATCCTCAGCAGGGTCGGGTAGCGTGACGGTGTCGTTCCACCAGCCGCGGGTGTCGGTGATGCGGGCGCCCTCGGCATAGCGCACCTCAGCCGCGTCGCCAACCAGCGCGCGAATGCCATCAACCATGCTCACGGTCTGCAGCGGCTCATCGCTGTATCCACCGAGGATGACGTCGCGAGCGTTGGGGCCAAGCACCGCGATTCGGGGGTGCTCACCCGGCGTCAGGGGCAGAAGCCCGTCATTCTTCAGCAACACGATGGACTTTCGGGCAGCCTCCAGGGCCAACGAACGCGCCTGGTCATTGCCCGTGAGCGCCTCAGCCTGATCCGGGTCACCGAACGGGCGATCAAACAGCCCGGCGTTGAACTTGAATGCCAGCACCCGGCTGACCGCTTGATCGACGACAGACTGATCCAGATCGCCCGCCTCAACCAACGCCGGAATGAGTTGGTAGATATCCCGGTCCGGGAGTTCAAGGTCCACGCCCGCCTCAAGGGCCAGCAGAGCCGCCTCCTCCCGGGTGGCAGCCACCGCGTGCCGACGCATCAACTCCGGAATGGCGTAGTAGTCCGCCACGACCATCCCTTCGAAACCCCACTCGCCCCGCAAAATGTCGCCAAGCAGCCATGTGCTGGCGTGGGACGGAACCCCGTCAATCTCGTTGTAGGAGGCCATGACGCTCTGGGCGTTAGCCTCGCGAATGGCCATTTCGAACGGAGGGAAGAACATTTCCCGCAGCGTGCGCTCCGAAATCTGGGCCGGGCCAACGTTCGTACCGCTCTCCGGCTGGCCGTGTCCGGTCATGTGCTTGAGGGTCGCGAGCACCCGATCATCAGCCACGGGCATCGAGTCTCCCTGGAAGCCACGGACGGCTGCCACACCCATGCGTCCCACCAGGAAGGGGTCCTCGCCATAGGTCTCCTCAATCCGACCCCAGCGCGCGTCTCGGGCAACGTCCACGACCGGAGAGAGCACGTGGTGGACACCGCGAACCCGGATTTCCCGGGCCACCACGGTGTAGATCCGCTCCAGAAGGTCTTCGTCAAACGTGCCCGCCAACGCGATTGCCTGCGGGAAGTGGGTGC
>JABDJZ010000077.1 GCA_013003255.1 Rhodothermales bacterium | reverse complement strand
CACGCGGCGATAATGATGCGGTCAGCCTGGGCCAGTCGATCAATGTGCTCAACCAGGCCGCCAAGCTGAACCATGTTCTCGTCCACCCGGACCCGGCCACGCATGCAGTTGGCCAGGGACTTGGGCTGCTCAAAGATCTCCTTGATCATGAAGTGGCTGTAGCCACCCTTCTCGATCTCCTCGAGATCCCACTCCAGCTGGTGGATCTCCTTGTTGATCCGCTGCTTGTCGATGGTGCTGACGTCAAAGCTGTTGCGCCTGACCACCACCATCTCTCCGTCATTGAGGTAGACCACCTGACGGGTGTATTCAATCAGCGGAGCCGCATCGGAGCCCAGGAAGTACTCGCCGTCACCGACGCCCAGAATGAGCGGACTGCCCTTGCGCGCCGCAATCATCAGGTCCTCCTCGCCCTCGGCCACGATGGCGATGCCGTAGGTGCCTACCACCTGGGTCAGCGCCTGACGAACCGCTTCGGGCAGATCCAGGCCTGTGGTGTTGCGGACATCCTCGATGAGCTTGGTCAGCACCTCGGTGTCCGTTTCACTCTGGAACTCGAATCCACTGCGCGAGAGGCGCTCCCGAATGGCGTTGTAGTTCTCGATGATCCCGTTGTGCACCAGCGCGAAACTGCCATCGCTGGCCATGTGCGGATGCGCATTGGTATCGCTGGGGGCCCCGTGGGTGGCCCACCGCGTGTGCCCGATCCCCAGCGTCCCATCCACCTTGGTGGTCTTGAGCGCCTTGGCCAGCTCGCCGACCTTGCCATTCTTCTTGTGAACGGCCAGGTGGCCGTTGACGATCGCTACCCCGGCTGAGTCGTACCCGCGGTACTCCAGCCGTTTCAGCCCTTTGATGAGTACGTCGACGGCCTGACGCTCACCGATGTATCCGACGATTCCACACATAACCTAATCCTGTAGTGGTGTTGGCTCTGTAGTGAGCCTGGCTCTGGTATCGAACAACGCGCTGAAAACTGAATAGAGGGGCCGTTGTCCGAAGTTCTGTTTTCTGGGTTGCGCCTTCCGACGCCGCAGCTGGCCCCGTTCGAGGCCTGATTATCCGGCGGTCTTTGCTTTAGTACACCGATGTTCGACAAGGTTGCCTAATGTTTCGACAAACCCTGCCGGAACTTCGATCGGGGATTGAAGAAATTCAACTCCCGGGGCACCTTCCGGTCATCTGGTCACGAACGACCCACCACTAACGCAATCGCCCGAACCTGTTCCATCAGCGTCTCGAATTGATGGAAGTAGAGCGACTGAGGACCATCGGAAACCGCCGAGTCCGGATCCGGGTGAACCTCGATCATCAGGCCATCGGCACCGGCCGCCACGGCTGCGCGGGCCATCGGAGTGACCTTGTTGCGAATGCCGGTACCGTGACTCGGGTCGACGATGATGGGTAGGTGGCTCTTGGCCTTGACCACCGGCACGGCAGACAGGTCCAGGGTATTCCGGGTGTAGTCCTCAAACGTCCGAATTCCGCGCTCGCACAGAATGACGTCCGCGTTGCCTTCAGCCAGGAGGTACTCCGCGCTCATTAACCACTCCTTGACGGTGGCTGACATCCCGCGCTTCAGCAGGACGGGAATGCGCGTCTTCCCGACTTCCTTGAGCCGGGAGAAGTTCTGCATGTTGCGCGCACCGATCTGAAAGACATCGGTGTACTGCGCAATCAAATCGAGCTGAGCCGGCTCCATAACTTCGGTGACCACCGCCAGGTTATGGGCATCGGCGGCCTCCCGCAGCATCACGAGGCCTTCCTTCCCCATTCCCTGGAAGCTGTACGGAGACGAGCGGGGCTTGAAGGCCCCACCCCTTAGAAACGTGGCTCCCTGGGCGGCGACCAATTCGGCACAGGCGTGAATCTGCTCCTCGGACTCTACCGAGCACGGCCCCGCCATGATGGCCAGCGCATCTCCGCCTACCTGATGCTGGCCGGCCTGGACCACGGTGTTCTCCGTTTTCCACGCCCGCGACGCAAATTTGTAGGGCTCTGTGACACGGTAGACTGCGGCCACCCCGTTGAGCACCGAAATGTGACGGGTGTCAAAGCCGGGCTTGACGCCGATGGCCCCGAGCACGATCTGCTGCTCACCGCTCGAGCGGTGGACGTCAAACCCGAAATGGTTCAGGCGCTCGATGACACCCTGAATGTCCGGCTCAACCGCACCGGTCTCCATGACAACGACCATAGGCTCAGGCCACCTGTACGAGGCGATAGTTCTTCTTTCCCTTGCGAAGTACCAGCAGGCGCCCTTCGATGCAGTCCTCGATGGTCACGGTCCGGGCTTCTTCAGCCACCCGCACGTTGTTGAGGTACACGCCACCGGAACGAATCAGGCGCCGGGCCTCTCCGCGTGAGGCGGCAAGGCCAGTCTCCGCCATCAGGTCCAGGAATCCCATACCCTCCCCGGAGAAGGCGTCTGCAGCGAACTCCGACGACGGGGCCTCCTCGAAGACGTCCAGCAACTCGGAGGCGGAGAGTTGCTCCATGGCCCCTCCGAAGAGCACCTTGGACGCGCGCTCAGCCCCCTCAAGGGCGCTCGGTCCGTGCACCATCTCGGTGACTTCCCTGGCCAGCGTCCGCTGGGCCTCACGCTGTCCGGGCCGCTCTTCGACGGCGGTGGCCAGCTCCTCGATAGCATCACGCTCCAGCCACGTGAAGTACTTCAGATAGTTGATCACGTCGCGGTCATCCGTGTTCAGCCAAAACTGGTAGAACCGGTAAGGGGAAGTACGCTCCGGCGAAAGCCAGACCGTACCGCTCTCGGTCTTGCCGAACTTGGTCCCGGCCGCGTTCGTGACAAGCGGAAACACCAGCCCGTGCGCCTTGCCGCCCCGCACGCGCCGGATCAGCTCCGCACCCGCCAGGATGTTGCCCCACTGGTCGCTGCCGCCCAGCTGCAGCGTGCAGTCGTGGAGTTCGTTGAGCTTCAGGAAATCATACGCCTGGAGCATCATGTAGGTGAACTCCGTGTATGAGATGCCGTCCTCTGAGTCCAGCCGGCGCTTCACCGACTCCTTGGACATCATGTAGTTGACGGTGAAGTGCTTGCCCGTGTCCCGAAGGAACTCGATAAGGCCGAGTTGACCCAGCCAGTCAAGGTTGTTGACGATCTTCGCCGGGTTGCCGGAGGCATCGAAATCCAGAAAAGGCTCGAGCTGACCGCGGATTCCGGCCAGGTTCTCTTCGACCTGCGCGGCGTTCAACAGCTGCCGTTCCTTGGTCTTGCCACTGGGATCACCGATGAGCCCCGTTCCGCCGCCGACGATGGCAATCGGCGTGTGCCCGAACCGTTGCAGGCGAGCCAAACACATAATGGGGAGGAGGGAGCCTATGTGCAGGCTCGAGGCGGTAGGATCAAAACCGATGTAAGCGGTCAGCGATTCCTTGGCCAGTAGTTCCTCAAGTCCGGGCGTGGAGTCAAAGACCATCCCTCGCCAGGCGTACTCTTCAAACAGGCTGCTCGCCATCGTCTGTCCGTCTATTGCTGGTAGCGTTCCAGAGTGAACTTCTCACCCAGGTAGCGTCGGCGAACTTCCTCATCGGCAACAAGTGCCTCCGCCGTACCCTGTTTGAGGATTTTTCCTTCGTAGAGCAGGTAGGCCCGATCCACGATGGCCAGCGTTTCGTGCACGTTGTGGTCCGTGATCAGGACGCCGATCCCGCGTGCCTTGAGCCCGGCCACTACGGCCTGGATGTCCTCTACGGCAATCGGGTCCACCCCGGCAAAGGGCTCATCGAGGAGGAAAAACTTGGGTCGGGTTGCCAATGCCCGGGCGATCTCCGTCCGCCTTCGCTCGCCACCCGAGAGCATGTAGCCCTTGGACTTCCGGACCTGATACAGACCGAATTCGCCGATCAGCTCATCCACGCGCTGCTTGCGTTCCGACTTGCTGAGGGATTGGTACTCCAGGACGGCCTCGAGATTCTGCTCGACGGTCAACTGGGTGAAGATGGAGGCCTCCTGTGCCAGGTAGCCCACGCCGCGCCGGGCACGCTCATACATAGGGAGTGCCGTAACGTCCTTTTCCTCCAGACTCACGGTACCGCCGTCGGGGCGCACCAGTCCCACGATCATGTAGAAGGTGGTGGTCTTTCCAGCTCCGTTGGGCCCGAGCAGGCCCACGATTTCGCCCTGTTTGACCTCGAGCGAGACGGACTTGACCACGCTCCGCTTCTTGTAGCGCTTGACCAGGTTCTCGGCGGCGAGTACGGCTCCGCCCGGTACCAGCATCGATTCTGGCGCTTGATACCCTCCCGTCGACTCGGCCTTTCGCTCCGCACGACGGCCGTAAAGGGACCGCACCGAGAAGGAACGCCGGGGCTTGGACGGCGACGGGGTCACCGGGTCCGGAACGTGCGGCTTCGGCGCCGGGGCCGCCGGCGGTGGTGCGTCCAGAGGCGCATCGGCGGCCGGCAGTTCGCCCGCATCGATCTTGTTCAGGTGATCCATGAACGCCGCAAAGTCCGGGTCCGCCTCCTCCAGCGGAGCCGCCCGTACCGGCGAGTTCGGAATCAACGAGTGCGCGCGCTGCCACGAATGGACGGCCTTGTCCTCCTGCTGCGTGGCCTCGTAGGCCTGGGCCAGCATCACGTGCGCCAGCACGTAGGAAGGAATCATGCGCACCGCCTCTTCAAGCACCGGGATGGCCCCTTTGGGGTCCCCCTCCTTGAAGTGCTCGATGGCTATTTCAATCTCGGCTATCGGCATTCAGCGATCTGATTCCTGGCTCCCAGCAAGCCGAACCAGTGCCTCGTCGAGGCGCCGTCGTAACTCGGAGGTATCCGGTCTCGACTCCGGCTTCCATAGTAAGCCGTCCAGCCGAAGGTCGGCGGGGATGAGCGTCCCGGGAAAGTACGTACCGTTGACGTCCTGATAGACCCGGAGATCCGATATCTCGCCATTCTGCAGCAGGAAGCGGATTCGGTCCGCGGTGACCTGCAGGGCACCTGCCAGGCTGTCGGCCTCGTCACGGTTGAAATAGACGGCCTCGGCATTGGGCCGTACCTCGAGAACACGCAGCGAGTCCTGCTCGAACAGCCCAAGCAGTCCCCGGCCCTTCATTTGCTGGAGGCGATCGATCAGCGTGTCGCGCTGGGCGACGAAGGCATTCCCCCGGACCACCAGGGAATCGACACTCCCGTCATGGCCGGTCACCCGGATGGTATCGCCTGCCACCTGGGACTCACCCACCCAGATAAAGGGGTTGCCGAAGAGCCGGCTCTCGTTGCGTGCGCCCTCCCAGGCATATTGCGCTACCGAGTCGGCGATGGCGCTGAACTCGGGATCCGCGACCCGGACATTGCCTACGGCGAACGTCTGGTCTCCACCGTCTTCGCTGGCTGACTCAAGGCGCTCGGCGGCCAAATACAGGGTATCGCTGGCCGTGCTGTCCACCGAGATACGCACTACCAGTACGTTGCCCCGGGCCACACCAGTACCGAGGCTGTCGTCATTCACTGCGGTCTGCGCCAGAATGTAGCTGCGGACGTCCTCGTCCTCCTGCACGATGACCACGTTGCCGCGCGCGTCGCTCCGCTGTCCTTCCCGCCAGTATGTAAGGGAGTCAGCCAGCACGTCCGAGTCATCCGAGTCCAGGCGAACCGAGCCGAAGAACTCCGCCCGCTTCTCCTCGGTCCAGTACGACCCCTGGCGGCTCGTGAGCACGCTGACCGAGTCCACCATCTGAACCCCGGCCCGAAAGTCCGCCCGGTCGGCATCCAGGTCAAAATCACCTTCAGGGGCGGTCACCACGACCTCGCCATCCCCCAGACGCACCCGGCCCACGGCACGGCCGACCTTCGTGATACGGTTATAGCGCACCTCGTCCGCGGTCAGCGTGTCTCCCTGATCAATGATGCGGACGTTGCGGGAGAAGAGGTAGGTCCCATTGCCGTAATCAACTCCGCGGGCCGCTCGCAGGGTGATGGTCTCCTGGCGCAGGAAGACCTGCGTCATCTCAATGATCTGGACACCATTCTCCACGCGCATCTGGAACGTGCCCGCGTCCAGATTGAATCGGCGCTGCTGTGCCTCGCTCTGGAGCGTGGATCCCGTGACCAGAGCCAAAAGGAGAATCAGTCGCTTCACTGATCGTCCTCGTCAATCAGCACCGTTCCTGTCACATTCGTCAGCCGGACGTTGGTCAGGTCCTCGTCGGCCTGGAGGCCATAGCCCTCCAGTTGCCGGTCCGGCATGTCGATTCTGGCAAATCCATCGGTGGTTACGGTCTTCTCGAACTCCGACCACTCGAGTTGCTCACTCTGTACCCGGCGACCTTCCCTGGCCTGGGCAACCACGTTTCCGCGAGCCACCATGCGACGCTCACGATCAAAGAAGGTGACCTCGTCGGCCTGAAGCACGGCGGCGGAATCGCCCTGGGCGTCGAATATGTCTACCAGAACCCGGGCCCCATCCTCCAGCCCCGAGAGCACCATGTACGTGCTGTCGGCCCGGTCAAAGTAGGCCATGTACGAGGCACGGATATGCACGCGGGGAAGCCCGTTCTCGCTGATGAAATACGTCGGGTTCCAACTCTCCTGATCGGGCCCATCCTGCGTCTGGACCACATCCACGGACGGGGGCGGCACCTGTCTGGAGCATCCTGCGATCCACAGACCCAAAAACAGAACCAGACCGAATCGCATCAGGAGTTGCCCCCGCTCCAGAGAATCCCGGTCTCCACGCGATCACCGCATCCGGCAAGCAGGGATTCGAACTCGTTCATTACGGTCTCGGGGTCAATTCGGGCAGCCAGTGGAAGGTAGGCGACGGCCGCCACATTTCGGGACGACGCGGTGGTTTTGGTCCGCTGGCTGTCCTTGACCGGGTTCACCATGGGACGATCCGCGCCATCAGCCAAGAGCAGGAGGTCCTGAAGGTCGATGGTCTGTCCCGACGCATTGAATACATAGCGCTCTTCTACTCGTCCGCGACGCGCCGTATATGAGGTACCCGCCAGGTCCAGATCCCAGACGGAGGCCGGTACCAGGTACTTCAGGCTGATGTAGTTGCAGACGTCGACGGCCGGAAAAATCCGAGGGAACGTCTCCTGACGTGCGGCGCGCACCAGGTACTCGCATGCCGGCTTGCCACGACCTGTGGGCTTGTACCTGCCGTGGCGGAGGATATCCCGCGATGCCTGCCTCGTGGCATCTTCTTCCGTCGTCAGATCATCTTTTCGGGTCTCCAGCAACGCCGACAGCCGTGCGTCAAAACCGGGCGCAGACCGATTCGGCTCTATTCCAATCGCCCAAACCAGGCCAAACAGTACGTTTTCAATCCCTTCGGCCGTGTGAAGGGATAGTTTTTGGTCCAGAGAATGGCGGAGTGCGGAGGTCACGTGGCCCGATTCCTGCATGGTCGGCTTGTAATCCCGTGTATTCGGGTGGACATCCCGGTTGTTCCTCGCACTCGAACGGTCGATTCCGGCGGTTCGGGAACGAGATCACCTGATGGAGTAGAAAGCCCGGCATTTAAGACCGCCGGATCACTTTAGCCCCATCAATGGCCGCCGATACTACGGGTCAGTGAATGCGTACACAACCAAGACAGCTCCGGCCATGCAAGTCACATCAATGAACTTCACGGTGGAATCCTGGAACCAGCAGACCGTCGTAGTACACGTCGGCAAAGCCCTGGACTTCAGGAACGCGTCCGATTTCAAAGCAGCCTGCCAGGAGCAGGTCCGCGCGGGCGTCCGCAACTTCGTCCTCGACTTTTCCGAGACGGGAATCCTTGATTCCACGGGACTCGGATCCATTTTCTCGCTCTACCGGCAGGTTTCGCCGCTGGATGGCCAGGTGGTATTTGCCGCTGTGTCCCGTCCGGTACAGGTAGTGGTGCAGCTGACGCGGACCTACAAGGTCTTCCGCCAGTTCCCCTCCCTCGACGCTGCTCGCGAAGCCGTCAAGTAGTCCCTCCAGACCTCACTTGAGCCTGTAACGTGAATTCCGCCCGCCAACAATTCGGAGACCTGGAGCGCGTCATTGACGAGGTCCATGCCCTGTTCGACCATTGGGAGAACAGCGGCGTGTTCTCGCCTGCCTTCGACGCCGACAAGGTTCAGCTCATGAAGCTGGCCGTCCACGAGTGGTTGGCCAACCTTGTGCAGCACGCCCATTTCGGAGATCGGACCCCCGAGATCCACATGGACGTGACGCCCAACGGAAAACGCGTCCGATGCGTCATCGTTGACAATTCGGATGGCTTTGATCTGGGTACCTACCTGAACGAAAGGCGCGGGGCTCTTCCCGTGCTCCCCGAACGCGGTATGGGGCTGCTCATGTTGGATGCAGCTACCGAATACATGAATTACCACCGAGATGATGACGGATGTCATCGTCTAGAGTTCTCTGTTTCGGCAGACGAAGATCCATGGCTCAACATTCCATTTTAGTCGTCGAAGACGAGCATACGCTGCGCAGGCTGTTAGAGTACCGCCTGAGCAAGCTGTATCGCGTCCGCACCGCGGCCAATGGTGAGGAAGCGCTCGAGAGGGTCAAGGAAGAACTCCCTGATCTGGTGGTATCCGACATCATGATGCCGCGCATGGACGGGTTCGCCCTCCAGGCCGAGCTTCAGAAGACCCGCGAAACCCGAGCGATTCCGTTCATCTTCCTTACGGCGAAGGCGGACGAAAACAGCCGTCTCAAGGGTCGTCGCACCGGCGTGGATGATTACATCACCAAGCCATTCGACATCGACGCACTGCTGACTCGCATTGAGCGACTGCTCGAGCGGACCGCCATCTTCCAGTCCCAGTTGGACGTGAAGATCGGCCAGGACTTCTCACAGAAGCTCATGCCGAAGAAGCTTCCGACGGTCGAGGGGTACAGCTCCCACTTCTTCAACAACCCGAAGGAGCATGGTGGCGGAGACCTTTTCGACTGGACCGAAGCAGAACCCGGCACCTTCTACATCACCATCGGTGATGTGATGGGCAAGGGACTGCAGGCCAAGTTCTACGCATTCAGCTTCCTGGGTTACGTGCGCAGTACGCTGCACGGAACACTCCGTGAGACCCGATCTCCCGCCCTGCTCATGCAGCGCGTGAACCAGGTCCTCATGGATGACCCCACCATGGAGGAAACGTTCGCCTCCCTCCTGCTCGCCCGATGGGAGCCGGCCAAGAACGAACTGACCTACGCCAATGCCGGTCACTGCCGACCGCTGATCGTCTCCCCCAGCAAGGCCGAGGTGGTCCCGTACAGCGACATCATCCTCGGACTGGATCCGATGGCTGAGTTCACGGACACCACCCTGGAGCTTGCTCCGGAAAGTGCGTTCGTGGCCTACACCGACGGACTCCTGGAACAGGAGATGGAAGGTGGCGCGCAGCTTGGTGAAGGCGGTCTGATGGACATCATCCCCGGGTTTTACCGTGAGGATCAGCCCATCGACAGGCTCCTGGAGCATATCCTGGAGAAGAGCACCCTGCCGGAGTTCGCGGACGACATCCTGGTATTCTGGCTTGCCCGTCAAGCCCTGCGCCAGCGTCAGACCCCGCGGTGGTTCTCGCCATTCGGTGACCAGGCGGACCGCAAGGCGTAGCGTACTCCCGGGAATCCCGGCCGACTACCGGCCCAGTATCCCAGCCAGTTCGCCCACCAGCAGATCCAATTCGTCCGCCGTGTTGTATGCGTGGACCGAGACCCTGAGTCCGGCCCGACGCGCCGATGTGACGATCCCCCGCTTCGACAATTGACGGGCCACATCCGCCGGATCCTTCACGTCCAACAGCACGATGCCGGACTGAAGCCGCGGATCGCTCGGAGAAAGGACCGGCACGCCAATTCGCTCCAGTCCTTGGTTTAGATGCCCCACAAGGCTCAGGATGCGCTGGCTCGTGGCTCTTGTCCCCTGGCCATTCCACAGTGCGGCGGAGGCACCCAGTGAGAAGACCGCCGGAAAGGGCGGGTGACCCGCCTCGGCGTGAGCGCCGTCCAGGCCTGGTGCCACAACGTCGGAACGGAGATCAAAGGGGTCGACCTGGCTCCGCCATCCCGCATGCGGTGAACCCAGTTCCGGCAGGCCCTTGGGCATGACCAGACCGGCCACTCCGTACCCCGCTGTCAGCCACTTGTAGCCGCTGAACACCAGGGCATCGATTCCAAGCTCCGTGGCATCCAGTGGGAAAGCTCCAACCGCCTGAGTGCCATCCACGACCAGCCGGATTCCCCGGGAGGCGCAGAAGTCCGAGATGGCGGCAAGGTCTGCCCGGAACCCACTTGCAAACTGGACCCAGCTCACTACGAGCACCGTGGCGTTGCCGGCGACGCGAGCGATGTCATCCACGTCAAACGCGCCGTCTTCCCGGGTCCGCCAGCGGGCGTGTTTGAATCCGCGACGCAGCCAGGGCAGCGTGCAGGAAGGAAACTCCGAATCGGCCGACGCGAACACGCCGGGTTCATCGAGGTCTGCCACCAGATTCAGCCCTGCCGAGGCATTGCCCAGGAAGGCCACGTGTCGGGCGGACGCTCCGACCAGTTCACCCACCTCCCTGCGGGCGTTGTCCGTTCGCTCCAGCCACGTGTTCCAGTAGACATCACCGTCTTCCAGGGACTCCTGGTAGTACTGGACGGCCGCGGCGTGCGCGGCCAACGGGATGGGCGCGCCACCGGCCGTGTTGAGGTAGGTGGATTTCTGGAGTGCGGGAAACTGGTCTCTGGGCATGTAGGTGGGCGTGCTTCGGAGTCGGGCACACTATTTGGTCTTATCGGGGCAGTCCATCGGTAGAGTCCCATGAACCGCGCATCCCAAAGTACCCGGCCCAACGCAATTGAACGGCACCGAGGCACGGATCAGCCCGGTTCCGGACCCGCGCGGCACTTACACCTTGTGATCCGCAGGCTAAAGGGAGACCTTTGTCTTTCAACGAGCGGTTACCTCATGCGGGTCTTCCCCCTTCTCTTTCTTCTCCTGTTTGCCGGGTGCCGCGACTTCGCTGTGGACGCGCTGAACGAGGACCCGGCGAGCCGGGGATTCCAGTCGTTTGACGTGGAGGCTGAGGTACCCTTTGAGATCCGCGTCGGCGACGAGGCCTACCTGGAGATCGCGGACATGACGGTCACGTTCGCCCTCGTGCTGGAAGATGCCCGCTGTCCGCAGGCCGCCGTTTGTGTCAGCCCGGGCAAGGCAGGCATCCTGCTGGACATTGCCAGAGGGGTCGGGGACGATTCGCAGATCATCCTTGAGATTCCGGGGCAGGTCCCGACGCCCTATCGCGTCAACAACTACGTGCAGCACCGGCAGGAGCGTTTTCAACTCCTGGAGCTGACGCCCTACCCCGAGCCGGACGGGCTCCCGAATGAGGGCACGTACGTCGCGACCATTCTGATCGAGCGGTAGGCCCCGGCAAAGCCGTTTCACGGACTTTTCCCCACGCTATCGGGAGCCGGCACCCTATTCTTGCAGGGCTGCGCGGGCAGGGTCCGCGCCATCCCACCCATTGGCTTTCCACTGCTTACTCAATTCCAGGTCATGGCCGTCGAACGTACTCTCGCCATCTGCAAGCCCGACTCCGTCTCCAAGAACCAGGTCGGAGAGATCCTTCGCCGCATCCAGGAGGCTGGCTTCAAGCTTCGCGCCATCAAGATGGTCCGCCTGACCAAAGCGGAGGCCGAAGGGTTCTACGCGGTCCACGCCGAGCGCCCCTTCTTTGGCGAACTCACCGAGTTCATGTCGAGCGGTCCCTGCGTCCCGATGGTCCTCGAGAAGGAGAATGCCATCGCCGACTACCGCGCGCTGATTGGTGCGACGGATCCGGCCGAGGCAGCGCCCGGCACGATTCGCGCCGACCTTGCAGAATCCAAGGGCAAGAACGCCGTGCATGGTTCCGACTCGGTGGAGAACGGCCGTCTGGAGGCCAACTTCTTCTTCCCTGAGCACGTTATCGTCGCCAACTCGTGACGCTCCGGGCTCTACTCCTCGGACTATGCCTTGCGGCCTGTCAACAGGCGCCGGCATCGGATCCCCCCGTGGAGCCCGACTTTCGTACCGGCGCGGATATCCTCGTCGCCGAGTCGTTTGCATCCCTTGATGGGCTCCGCGTCGGGCTGATTGCCAATCAGACGTCCCGATCAGGTGACGGCCATCTGGCGGACCTCATCCACGACGCACCGAACGTCGAACTGGTGGCGCTCTTCGGCCCCGAACACGGGCTTCGGGGCGATGCGGATGCCGGACTTGCGGTCGAGGACGGTGTCGATGACCGGACGGGCGTTCCCGTCTACAGTCTTTATGGTAGCCGGCGGGAGCCGGACCCGGCCGTGCTGGCGGGCATCGACGTGCTGGTGTTCGACATCCAGGACATTGGCGCACGCTTCTACACGTACATCGCCACCATGGGCGAGTCTATGGAGGCGGCAGCCCAGGCCGGAGTGCCCTTCGTGGTTCTCGACAGACCAAATCCACTGGGTGGTTTGCTCGTTGATGGGTATGTGCTGGAGCCCGGCTTCGAGTCCTTTGTCGGGCCGTATCCCATTCCCATCCAGCATGGAATGACGGTCGGCGAGTTGGCCGCAATGGTCAAGGGCCAGGGATGGATTGAGGGGGCCGATTCGCTGGACCTCTCCGTGGTCGAAGTCGAAGGCTGGACCCGGGCCGAACTCTGGTCCGATGCCGAGGCATGGATTCCGACCAGCCCCAACATCCCCCGGTTTGAGAATGCCCTGGTGTATCCGGGCATGTGTCTGCTTGAGGCGACAACCGCCAACGAGGGACGCGGGACGCCGAACCCGTTCCTGCAGTTTGGCGCGCCGGGTCTGGACAATGGCAAGGTGGTTGGAATCCTGAACACCGACGTACCCGGCGTCGCGGCGCAAGCGCTGACCTACGCCCCCGAGTCCATTCCGGGCAAGTCCACCAATCCGAGACATCTCGGCACGTCACTCAACGGCGTGACCGTGACGGTGAATGAGCCCAGCGAGGTCCGGCCACTGGCATTGGGAATCGCAGTACTGCGCGCGCTGGTTGATCAACAGGGCCCCGAAGTCCTTCGACAGGCAGGAATGGCGCGACTGGCTGGAACGGACCGTCTCTATGAGGCACTGGTCAGGGGTGACGATGCCAAGACCATTGTCGAATCCTGGGCCGAGGAGGTCCGGGCATTCGAGGAACTGCGCCGGCCGTATCTCCTCTACGACTGATCCGGTCTTCTACTGCGCCCGTCCGGGTTGAGGGGCGCTCCCGAAGTCTCCTACTGCTGCGATCCGGCCCGCTGACCTTCGTCGCGGGGACGCCACAGGATGGCGTAGATGATCTCGAGGTACCCGCCCAGAATCAGCAGGGGCGCGACGTACAGGGAGATGAATCCATCTACCTCGTTCTCCATCCGCATCATCACGTAGCCGAGAACCACGACGGCAAGTCCGGCCAGCAACAGCACGTAGTTACGGCGCTCGAAGACCAGGGAAGCTGATCCTTTCCGTCCGCGGTTCTTCTGTGTTCTACGCTTGGCCATGGCGATTCGGTTGGGCGCTTCGAATCCGGTTGACTACAGAGAGGTTCCGCCAAAATCCAGCTATCGGATTTGCAGCGCGCCGCGCGGGACTCCTTTACCTTTCAAACCCATCCCAATCGTCTCCTCCCCGCCAACGAATGCCCGTCGTCGCAAGCCGCATCCTCTACGGCATTCTGATCGTGGCCGCGCAGTGGCTCGTATTCGGGCGGCTCCAACTGTGGGGCACCTATCCGGACGTCGTGCTCCTGTTCGTTGCCTGGCTCGGACTGAACCACGGGCGACGAGTGGGTGCCTTTACCGGCTTCGGCTGCGGCCTCCTCATGGACGCCGTCTACGATACGTGGGGCCTGCACATGTTGGTCAAGACCCTCGTCGGATTTCTGGTGGGGCTCTTCCCGTCCTCTGAAAGGGAATCCCTCTTGATTGTCCCGCGACAGGCGTTCCTGGGTGGGCTTGTCATCGCCCTCCTTCAGAACGGCATTCTGGTCACACTCCTGGCGCTGCAGACCGGCTCGCGGGACGCCTTTCTGGTGACCGGACTCTGGCT
>JABDJZ010000071.1 GCA_013003255.1 Rhodothermales bacterium | reverse complement strand
CCGCCCAACGACACCGACCTGCGGCGGCTGGACAGCGACCCGTTCGAGTGGAACTGGCAGGGAGGGTCTCCCGAGTCCACGCTGAAATACGGCATTTGTACGCGCTTCCACACGGGCGATCGGAAGTGCAAGACCAGCTGGAACAACTATGTCCCGCGATACACGTGGGCCATCATCTGGGGTGGCCTGTTGTGGGATGTGCGCGAGGCTCTCGGGGCTGACCTGGCGGATGCCATCGCCTTCGAGGCCATGAGCGCGGCCCGCGGCGACTCCGAAACGCTGAGCCGGGCAGCCGGCCGATTGGTGGAGGCCGATCTGGCACTGAACAATGGGGAGAATCGGGGCAGGATTGAGTCCATGGCGGCCGAACGCGGGGTGGCGGTACAAACACGTGTCGAGGCTTCGACCGGAGCGCCCCCGTTCGCGGTGGACGTTTTCCCGACGCCGGTGGCATCCGGGTCTGTGTCGATTGTGGTTCGCCCGGACAAGCCCATCGGGACCCTGACGGTGGACATATTGGATCTCCTTGGTCGTCGGGTTGCCGCCTACCGTGAGCCGGTGAATGGGCTACACCCGGTGACGTTTTCGTGGCCCGCTGCATCGGCGCTTCCGGGGCTGTACTTCGTCCGCATTTCCGGAGGAGCGTCGTCGACCATGCGGCCCGTGACCGTGGTTCGCTAGCGTCTATATTCCGGCCCGTCCAGCATCCCCACCGTCATGGCACTTCCCTACGCAATCCGAGAAGGTCTCTCCGGCTTCCGCCGGGCGGCCTTCGCGTCGATGGCCTCTACCGGAGCCATGGCCGTTGCCCTGGTCCTGGTGAGCGTGTTCTTTGCGCTGGCCATCGAGGCGCAGGAGGTGGCATCCTGGTTGCGTCAGCGCGTGGGCGAGATCGAGGTCTTCCTGGACGATGTGGATGATCGCTCCGGCCAGACGGTACACGAACGAATTCGGGCGCAACCCGGCGTCGCGGAGACCCAGTACATCTCCCGGGCAGAGGCGGCCGAGATATTCCGGCAGGAGTTCGGAGAGGGCGCTGAGAACTTCTTCGATGCCCCATTCCTTCCCGCCTCCATCCGGTTTACGGTCTCCCCGGAGTATGCCAACCCCGACAGTCTCTCCGGCATGGCTGCGGGAATGGCGGGGTGGACCCACGTTGATGATGTGGTTTTCAACCAGCCGCTATTGGTGAAGGTGCAGAAGAACCTGAGGCTGTTGACGCTTGGAGGGTCAGCGCTGGCCACGCTTGTGCTCCTGGCCTCCATTTTCCTGGTGGCCAACACCATCCGGCTCACCATCTATGCCCGACGACTGTTGATCCGGACGATGAAACTGGTTGGCGCCACCGATCGGTTCATTCGACTACCATTCGTGATCGAAGGCGTCCTGCAGGGTCTTGTGGCTGCCGCAATTGCGCTGGGTGCGTTGGCCGGATTCTACGTCCTGGCCGTCCGCTCCCTCCCGCAGTTGACACCGCCGACCCGGGATGAGTTGGCGCTGTTCGCCGCACTGGTTGTTGCCGCGGGGGTGCTGCTCGGCTGGCTTGGGTCGGCGTTCTCCGTGCGGCGGTTTGTCAGGCGTGTGGCGCTGAACTAAGGTCGCGCTGATCCAGCGGGGCGGCGCTAAGCTCGGCGGGGGCGCTGACCTCAGCGGTGGCGCTGAACCAAACGGCCGGCTCCCAGGGTCACTGCACGATCGCCACGATCCGAAGCGGTCCACCCGATCCGTCGACGATCTTCATGGGCAGTGCCGCAATCGAGAAACCCACCGGCGGCAGCGCGCTCAAGTCACCCACGTTTTCGAAGGCAGGGATGTTCTCGGCGAACAGCACCCGGTGCGCCTGAAAATCCGTGGACTGTCCGTAGTCGATGGAGGCCGTGTCGATGCCCAATGCGGCGATGGAGCGATTGGCCACGAGCCATCGGGCGGCTTCGGGATCCAGTCCCGGGAAATGAAGGTCTGCCGTGGCCTCCTGCCCGCGATCGGCCGTCCCCATGTACTGCGTTCGGTCCGGCCAAAAGCGGGCAAACCCGGTTCGCACCAGCAGGATGTGGCCATCCGGGATTGCGCCGTGCTCATTCTCCCACGCTTCCAGGTCCGCCACCGACACCAGGTAGTCCGGATTGGCGGCGGCCTGCTCAGACACATCCAGCATCACGGCTGGAGCCACCAGGCGTTCGAGGGGAATCTCCTCCGTGCTGTGCTTCCCTTCGGCAAAATGCACGGGCGCATCCAGATGGGTACCGCCATGCTCGGCGGTCCGGATGGTGTTGGCCTCGTACCAGTAGCCCCCGTCCGTCATGCCTCGGAAATCGATCTCCATTTCAAAGCCGTCTGCCGTCGGCCAGTAGGGAGTCTGGGTGTCGAAGGCGTGCGTAAGGTCTATGAGGGTGCCGCCGGGGAAAGGGGCCGGCGGATCGGTTGCTTGCGGCGCACAGCCTACAAGGATCAGGGCGAGGACCAGAGGGCGCATGGGTCTGAGGAAAGTGAGGGCTCAATAGTAGGGACTCGGCCGGCAATCTGCGCCGGCACGAAACGCGCGCGTCGCCGTATGAGCCGCCCCATGACCGTTGGCATCACATATGACCTGCACGAGGCCTATCCGTGGCGGCCGGGTGACCCGCCGGATGCTGATGCCGAGTATGAGCCCATCGAGACGGTTGAGGCCATAGAAGATGCCCTGCGTTTGCTGGGTCACGACCCCGTCCGTCTGGGGACTCCGCGGGATCTGCTTCGCCTTGGCCCACGCGGCGTGGATGCCGCAGTCAACATCGCTGAAGGCGCGTGGACCAGGAACCGGGAGGGCTGGGCCCCGACGCTCCTCGAAATGTGGGGCGTGCCCTTCACAGGATCCGATGCGCTGGCACTTTCGCTGAGCCTGGACAAGGTGTTCACGAAGCAGGTTGCTGGCGTTCGGACCCCCGCCTATGCCGTGGTGCCTCCGGGAGAGCTAGCGCTTCAGCTGGGAATAGACTTCCCCGTGTTCGTGAAGCCCCGGTATGAGGGCACCGCCAAGGGCATCAGACCCTCCAGCGTGGTGAGGGACCAGCAGCAACTGGAGGCGGAGGTGGCGTTCATTCACGACACCTACGGGCAGGATGCCCTGGTCGAGTCATTCATTCAGGGCGGAGGGGAGTACACGGTGGCGGTGGTCGGACATCCACCTCGCGCACTGCCCAAGCTGCAACGGGCCGTGGATCCGATTTCCGGGATCGGCAGCCACGCACTGGAACGCCACGGTGTAGAAGACTGGGTTCTGGAGGGGGG
>JABDJZ010000026.1 GCA_013003255.1 Rhodothermales bacterium | reverse complement strand
GCACCCATCACGGCCAGCAGGAGGGCTATGGGAAACAGCCGGTTCAGGGGCGCAGTTGGAAGCCCAGCCACCACTGGGTTCGGCGCGTGTTCGTCAGGGAAGACCACTGCGGCGAGGCCAGGAGACGAATGTCAAAGTTGGGTGCCGGGCTGGCCGTCAGCCCTACGAGAAGGCTGGTGGCTACCTCGGTCGCATACTCCGTGGGCTCGCGATAGCGCTCCCCGAAGTTCGCTTCCGTGGTCTCGCGGCCATTCGCTTCCAGGTAGCGGTGGTCAAACAAGGCCAGCGTCTCGTCAGCAATCTTCACGTCCGTCATGCGCCTGGTGACACCCGCCACCAGCTCGAAGTGCTCTGAAAAGGTGTGCCAAAGCATGATCGGCACCTGGAGTGATGCGCGACGGTGTGAAAACGTCCACTGTACCTCCTTGACCTCCTCGCGGCGGGAGCTATTCAACTCCTCGCGCGGCGTCGACCCGTCATTCCACTGGTTCTCCCAGTAGGACCACTGCGTCACCGTGGCATCTTCGCGGGTATCGATGGTCTCAAGACTGTGGGTGCCGACCGCCCCCAGAACCAGCCGGTTCTTCGGACTAAGCGTCCATTCCAGGCCTGCTGAAATCCGGTGGTTTCGCGTGGTACCCTCGCCCTCACCTGTGCGGCTGTCGTACAGGTCATGGGCATACTCGTAGCGATAGAGGTTGTCTCGGTGCATGCTCTGACTGAAGGAGTACGAGGAGTCCGTCACCAGTGAGGAGCCCGACAGGGTGAGGTCAGACCACGTACCGCGATACGCCAGGGTCAGTCGGCGGTCCTGATCGAGGTCCCGTCGCAAGAACACGCTGCCATAGGTCGTCGATCCGTCCCGCGTGATGTCGCCGTCAGACAGGGAACCCGATCGGTAAATGGATCCTCCAGTGGGCAGTTCATCCGGGGTGCCATACTCGTGGCGATACAGCGAGCCTCCATCGGAATACTGCGTCCCCGTTCCCGAGAGTCGGCCAAGGGAAGCGCCAACGTGGGCTCCGTTGCCCACCTGACCATCCACCCCGATCGACAGGTCCGTATGTCGGTACTCCTGATTCCGGGCGTTGAATTGGGAGGAGACGGACTCGTTCTGCCACGGAGATTGGCCCTGACTGTAGAAGTTGCCGAACTCGCCGTCGCGGTTGAACCGGGCTATCGCCAGCCGAGCGCCGACATTCCAGCGTGGACTGACCTCGTAGCTGGCTATCAGGGAAGGGAAGTGCCCGATGGTGTGCATCTGATCAGAGCCGGAGTAGATGTCGGTGATCGGGACGCCAGCGCTGGCCGCCGCGTCTGCCGACTCGGCATTGCGATAGATTCCGGAGGGTACCTCATAGTAGGCCTGGTCATCGGTCACCAGACTGTACGTAAAGCCGGCTGTCAGGCCTGGGAGCAGGGAAGGAGCGGGCCGGGTGAACACCGCGCCCGTCATGACCGGCTCGGCGAGGCGGTACGAGGACTGCCAGTATCCGGGGTACGGATAGTACATGTCCGAGCGAACCGACGATTCCGTGAGGGCCACATCATCGGCAAGCGCATAGACGCGATAGTCGTACTGAGGCTGTGTCCGCTGGCGCGCTCCGCGGAAGTCCAGGTAGGCGTAGGTGCCGCGTTCGGCGTCCCCGCGGGCCAGCGAGGGCGAAAGTTGAAGGTCCAGCAGTCGATCGCCGACCACGCCGGCCACGGCCGGCCCAAAGCCGTCCAGTCCGAAGGGGTTGACCCAGGACGGCGTGAAGAAGAAGTCGGTAGTCTCGAAGTTCTTCTGAATGGTACCGCGGTCATAGTACTGACCGGATGCGGCCTGTGTGATCCCAGCCGCCAGGAGGAGAAGTAGCGTAGTCTTTCGCATGGTAGTGAGTTCAGTCGTGTGCGTCACGATGACGGTGTGGGGCCCTGCTCAATCCTGAATCCGTTCAGGATCGGGCGGTAGTTGAGGTTGAGCGCAAAGCAGATTGCGTCGAGGATGTCCTCGACACTGCGCGCTTCCGGATCGACGTAGGTGGTCGCTCGAAGGACCAGGGATGGATCCGCTTCCAGGTCGATGTTGAACCGACGCTCCAGGGCCGTGAGGGCATCGCCCAGCGGTACGTCAATCAGCGTGAGTCCACCAGTGGTCCAGGAGACGGCGTCGGGGACGGAGACCCCCGCGTCCAGCAAAGGGACACCCTGATCAACGCGGGCCGTCTGGCCGGGGAGCAGGGTGATGACGGCGTCCATTGAGGAGCCGGCGTTCGCGTCTGATTGGGATTCGAGTCGAACGCCGCCTTCTTCAAGCGAAACCAGTGTTTGAGGCTGGATGGCATCTCTCCAGGCCTGGACGTTGAAGCGCGTTCCCGTTACGACCACACGCGCATTGAACGTGGA
>JABDJZ010000022.1 GCA_013003255.1 Rhodothermales bacterium | reverse complement strand
GTTCCTTTCACGGCGTGACGCTCTCGCTGGAGGAAACCGAACCCACGGCCCGACTGCTGGAAGACGTCCTCGGCCTTAGGCCCCTGGGCGGCGAAAAGGACCGTCTGCGGTTCGGCTTCGGCCAATCGCCCGGCGTGATCGACCTGGTACCGACGACCGAGCGCACCAGGCGAGGAGCCGGGACGGTACACCACATCGCGTTTCGGGCCGCCGATGAGGCGGAGCAACTGCTCTGGCAGGACAGGGTGATGTCGGCCGGCATTCCGGTTACCGAGATCAAGGACCGGCAGTACTTCAAGTCGATCTACTTCCGTGAACCCGGTGGCGTGCTGTTCGAAATCGCGACGGATCCCCCCGGATTCACCGCGGATGAACCTCTGGAACGGCTCGGTGAAACCCTGAAGCTCCCGGCGTGGCTGGAAGGGCGACGGGCCGCCATCGAGAATCGGTTGCCGGATCTCGGGGTGCGGTCATGACAAGCCTCCCCCACAGCAATGGCGCGATCCGCCGGGCTGGACCTCCTGTCGAGGACGCGGCCGCCGTGGCCATCGTCCTCCACGGTCGTGGTGCGTCGGCGGAGTCCATTCTTGACCTGGGCCTTGCCTTTGATCTGGACGATCTCGCTCTCCTGGCCCCGCAAGCCGACGGGCATACCTGGTATCCCTTCAGCTTTCTGGCACCCCTTGACCACAACGAACCATACCTGACCGGTGCCCTGGCCAGGATTGATCATCTGTTTCAGGAGGTACTGAGCCGGGGTATTCCGGCCGAGCGCATCGCGCTGATTGGCTTCTCTCAGGGGGCCTGCCTTTCGCTGGAGTACACCGCGCGATCCGCCCATCACCCCGGCGCCGTGGTTGCCCTGAGCGGTGGCCTGATCGGCAATGGCCACGTCACCGGATCGGCTCCGCCGGAGGACAAGACCTTCGACTATGAAGGGGACCTGTCCGGATGCCGCGTATTTCTGGGCTGCAGTGACGTGGACGCCCACATCCCGCTGGCCCGCGTCCAACGGTCCGCGGCGGTGCTCAGCGGGCTGGGCGCCGAGGTGGATGCACGCATCTACCCAGGCATGGGCCACACCGTAAATGCGGACGAACTGACGGCAGGACGCGCCGTCCTGGCCGCCCTGCGACCCTCACGATAGGCGCAGATTTCCTCGCATGAGGACCCTTACGATAGGCGCAGGCCTCCTCGCCCAAGACGCCCTCACGATAGGCTCAGGTCCCCCCGCTTCAGGGCCGTCACCGCATGGTCCACGGCCCGCGCGGTGAGCGCCATGTAGGTGATGGACGGATTCTGCACGGCCGAGGAGGTCATGCACGCGCCGTCGGTCACAAACAGGTTCGGCACCTCGTGCGCCCGGTTCCAGCCGTTCAGCACCGAGGTTCGGGGATCACGCCCCATGCGTGCCGTTCCCATCTCATGGATGGCGAAACCCTGCGGATTGCTGTCCAGATTGTCCTCCACGCGAATATCCCGGAAGCCGCACGCCTCCAGCATCTCGACGCCGCTTGACACCATCTCGGCTCGCATCGCCCGTTCATTGGGCCCCCAATCCGAGTCGATTACCAGAATGGGAAGCCCCCATTCGTCGGTCTCATCGCTGAGATAAACCCGGTTGTCGTGGTCCGGCAGACACTCCCCGTACCCCCAGAGATTCATCTCCCAAGGTCCAGGATTTCGAAGGCGCTCCTTGAGTTCGCCTCCGATCCCGGGCTGGTAGTTGGCACGGCTCCACCCCATCCGGTGCGATGACCCCTGGTAGGCATACCCCCGGACGAACTTGTCCGTGGAGGATGCCGCGTCCAGGTTTCGGAAGCGCGGAATGTAGATCCCGTTCGGGCGAATCCCCGAGTAGTACCGATCATCGAAATCATCCGACCACGCGTAGCCGTGGACACCCATGTGGTGATCCATGAGGTTGTGTCCAAGCTCACCGCTTCCGTTGGCAATACCGTCCGGAAACCGCGGCGTGCGGGTGTTCAGCATGATCTGGGTTGAGGCCAGGGTGCTGGCACAGAGGAAGACCAATCCCCCGAGAACCTCGGAGACCGCCCCGGTGTGGACGTCCACGACGCGGACCCCGGTGACCCGGTCCTTTTCCTCATCGTAGAGGAGGCTGTGGACCAGCGTATCGGGACGCATGGTCAGGTTGCCCGTGGCCTGGGCTGCCGGAAGGGTCACGCCGACACTCGAGAAGTACGACGCCGAGGAGCAGCCCCGTTCGCAGGTCCCGCAGTAGTGGCATGCAGCCCGCCCGTTCTGGGGTTCCGTCAGAACCGCACTCCGCCCAATGGTCATGGTTCGCCCCGGAAACGAGCGCTCAATGGCTTCCCGGGCATGCTTTTCCATAGCCGTCATTTCCATCGGCTTCTGGAACACCCCATCCGGCAGTTGGGGAAGTCCGAGTTTCTCGCCCGAGATGCCGACGAATGCCTCCACGTAGTCATACCACGGCGCGATGTCGGCGTACCGGATGGGCCAGTCCACCCCGTGGCCATCCTTAAGGTTGGCCTCAAAATCCATCTCGCCCCAACGGTAACACTGCCGCGCCCACAAGAGCGAGCGCCCCCCGACCTGGTCACCCCTGATCCAGCGGAACGGCCTCTTGGCGACGTAGGGATTGCGGCGATCATTGATGAAGAAGTGCTTGGTCGACTGGTCGAAGAGGTAGACGTCCTTTCCGACGGCGTACTCCCTTTCGGCCTCCTCAACCGGCACGTTTCCCCGCAGCGGCAACTCCCAGGCCCGCTTGTGTTCGGTTACGTAGTCGGTAATGTGTTCGACCGAACGGCCGCGCTCGATCACCAGCGTGCGCAGTCCCTTCTCGCACAGTTCCTTGGCGGCCCATCCACCGGTCATTCCTGAGCCAACCACGATGGCATCGTACGAGTCTCTGCTGTGTACTGCGGTCATACCCGGGCCCTCCCGTCCTGAGCCATCTCAAAGTCACCCTGGTAAGGGCCCATATCATGCGGCCTGAGTTCCTGCTCTTCGCCGACCTGCGAGGTGTAGTATCCGACGAGGGTCATCTGCCTCACTTCCCGGTAGGCTTCGTCCACGGAGTAGGGCTCATCCGCCCGGCGCGGCGCACCCTCTCGGAAGATCCGTTCATCGATCTCCCGGAGTTGGTCAAACAGCTCAGCCGGTTCGCCCTGGACGTGCGCAATCAGATCACGAATTCCCTGGGCGAGAGCGGCGGACTCGTCCTGTGGGTAGTACTCGGCCAGAAGCAGATCGATGTAGTGGTGCACCCCGGCGTCCAATGCCCCTCCGGTATCCGTTCGGGGCAGGATGGTCTCCACGATCTGGCCCAGAGAAGCCAGTTCCCCGTCCGTGAAGACTACCGGCTCATAAAGGCCGTCCGGCACGCGACACCCTGACAGAAATGCGGCCGCAGAGGGACCGGACACGGCCGCGCCCAGCACCAGCGCGATTCGGTTGAGGGCTGTTCTTCGATCCATGAGCATTCGGGAAGGCGGCGTTCGCTCGAAGCTACCCCTGCCCGTGCCTCTCGGCAACCGCTCGCCGCCCCGTCGTGACAACTGGACGACGCATGCCGCCACACAGGAAAGGCCCCGCCCCGTCCATCGGTAGCGGCACCTAGATTGCGTTTCCCCAAGAAAACCCGTCCGGTTGATGCTGCGAACGGTATTGTTGCTCCTGGTCCTGGTTGCCGCCGGATGCTCCGACACCACGTTGGACCCCTTCGACAACGACGCCCGCTACTTCACGGTCTACGGTTTCCTGGATCAGTTGGAGACCCACCACCAGGTACGCGTCATTCCCGTAACCCGGAGTCCGGAGCTCATTCTGGCCCCCACGGAAGATCACCGCATCGACGCGAAGGTCTTTTCGACCGATCTCACCACAGGCCAGCTGCGGGAGTGGGACCACGACTTTCAACGTCTCGACGATGGGACCTATGGCCATGTATTCCGGTCCCGGTTTCTGGTGGCTCCCGGTAGACGGTATCGTCTGGAGGTGATACGGGCGGACGGCAAGATGGCGTGGGCGGAAACGCAGGTACCGGTCCTCCCCGACGCCGCGCTCTACCAAAAAGGGGACATCATCTATTCGGCGGACTCGACGGATGTTCGGCAGGAGATTGTGATTCCAAAGATCCCCTCCCCCTGGGACATCAACGCCATCTACCTCCTGAATAACCAGAACAACGGATCACTGCCCGGCGGGGGAGCCCTGCAGTCCTTCTTCTTCGTGCCGTACGGGCGCGCCGGGTCGCGTACCGATGATGGAGGCTGGCGGGTGACCCTTGATCTGGCCGGCGACAGCGAGGGCATCCGGCAGATCGTTTCGGACTACCGAGCCGAAGGTGTCTACGACGACACGCCGGAGACCGTGGTCTCCATCGGTGTGCAGGTGCGCATCCTCGATAGCGAATGGGATCCGCCCGAGGGCGTCTTCGATCCGGAAGTGCTGGCCCAGCCCGATGTCATCGGCAACGTGCAGCAGGGCTACGGCCACTGGGGATCGGTCGGCGTCTACCGCGAGGAATGGCCGGTCGGCCGGGCGCTGGCCAAATCGCTCGGGTACGAGTGGTAGAGGCGACCTTTGACGCGCGTAGCCGCGCCCGTACCGTCACCGTGGATGCGCCCGCACCGTCACCGTCACCGGCCCGTCATCCCCATCCGAGCGCCAGTCCGCCCTGGTAGACGACGAGTGAGAAGAGGTAGGCCAGCCCGAACATGTAGACCCACATTACCGTCGGCCAGAACCAGGAATTGAGCTCCCTTCGCGCGATGGCCAGCGTGCTCATGCACTGGAGCGCGAAGACGAAGAATATCATCAGGCTCACCGCCACAAGGGGGGTGAAGACGGGGGTTCCATCCGGGTACCGGTCTGCCTTGATGGCATCCCGGAGAGCGAGACTCTCCTCATCCGCATCCGCACCCGCGCTGTAGATGGTGGCGAGCGCACTCACGATGACCTCGCGCGCCGCAAACGAGGCCACTATGCCAGCCGAGATCTTCCAGTCGAAGCCCAGAGGCTGCATGACGGGCTCCAGCGCCCGGCCGAATCGGCCGATGAAGCTGTTGCGGGTTCGGAAGGAGGCTACCTGATTCTCGGCGAGGCTTGCCTCGGCCATCGCCTCCTCCAAAGCGGACGCATCCCCGGTTTCCGACGCCTGCTCGACGGCGGCTGCAGCGGCCGTTTGCCGCGCTTCAAGATCCGGCGTGAGCGGCGTTTTCGGGTAGGCCGCCAGGAGCCAGAGCAGGATGCTGAGGCCGAAAATGATCTTGCCGGCCCGGACCACGAACACCCGGGAGCGATCAATCATCCGCCGGATAACCAGCTTCCACTGAGGCATGCGGTAGGGCGGCAGCTCCATGACAAATGAGGAGCCTTCCCCCTTGAACACGAATTTGCCCAGGACCCACGCCGCCACAAACGCCATCCCGGTCCCCAGGAAATACAGCGAGGTCATGGCCAGGCTCTGGTAGCCCACCACGCCCATCAGCGTTCCGGCCGGGATGAAGGCCCCGATGAACAGCACATAGACGGGCAGGCGGGCCGAGCAACCCTGGAGCGGAACCACCATGATGGTGATGATGCGATCCCGCTCGTCCGGCAGCGTCCGGGCCGCCATGATCCCCGGAATCGCGCAGGCATAGGCCGAAAGCAGCGGCACTACCGATGCTCCGGACAGGCCAAAGCGACGCATGGCCCGGTCCATGATGAAGGCGGTTCTGGCCATGTAGCCGGTATCCTCCATCAGTCCCAGGAAGAAGAACAGGATGAGGATCTGGGGCAGGAAGACGATGACGTTGCCGACACCCGTCAGTGCTCCTTCCACGAGGATGTCCTCGAAGAGTCCGTCCGGCATCAGGGAGCGGATGGCCTCGCCGGCCCCGTTTACGCTCCACTCAATCAGGTCCATCGCCGGAACGGCCCAGGTGAAGACGGCCTGGAAAATCAGCAGCAGGACCCCCGCGAAGATCAGCGGCCCGTAGATCCGGTGGATCAACACACTGTCCACGCGATCGGAAAGGGAATCGGCCGTCCCTGAACGGTCACGCCGCACGATGCGCTCAACCAGGGGGCTGACCCAGCCGTAGCGGCCCATGGTCTCCGCCATCTGGAACGGCACGTTCTCCGCTTCCATCCGCTCTCTCGCGGCCAGCACCTCGGCGCGGAAGTTCGGGGCGCGCTCTGCCCACCCATCCAGGAGAACATCGCTGGTCAGGCTAGCGAAGACCTCGAACCGCACCCGTCTGGGATCAATCTGCGCCCATTCGGAGCGGAGGGACTCCGCCAGAGCGGCTACCTCCGTCTCAACATCTTCGCGAACCGGCCAACCGACGGGAGGAGAAACGGTGGCCTGCTCCAGCACGGCCTGACGCACCTCCCGGATACCCTCACCGGCCCGAGCCGCCATGGGGATCACGGGGATGCCGAGGGCTTCGGCAAGCGCATCCACGTCTATCTGCAGCCCGGCCGCATCGGCGGCGTCCATCATGTTCAGGGCCAGGACAGAGGGGATGCCCAGATCCAGGACCTGCGTGACCAGGTAGAGGTTTCGCTCCAGGTTGGTGGCATCTACCACACAGATGACGGCGTCCGGCGGCGTCTCGCCGGCCTGGTTGCCCACGAGCACATCGTGCGCAATCCGCTCATCAATCGAGCGTGGGTTCAAGCTGTAGCAACCCGGCAAATCCACCACTTCAACCGGTGGGATGCCGTTTCGGCCGGTGTCCCTCAGCCGGCCGGACTTGCGCTCCACCGTGACTCCGGGATAGTTGGCCACCTTCTGGTTCGCACCGGTGAGTGCGTTGAAAAGGACCGTCTTCCCCACATTCGGATTGCCGGCCAAGGCAATCTTGGTGACAGAGCGACGCTTTTCGGAACCCGGGGCCGTCACGACGGCGTCACCACGATCTGCGCGGCCTCCTGCTTGCGAAGAGACAGGTGAAAACCACGGACTCTCAGGTCCATCGGGTCGCCGAGGGGAGCGAGGCGTACCACCTCAACCAGGGTCCCGGGAAGCAGACCAAGTTCAAGAAGTCTGGGTCCGGCGGCGGCAGTGAAGCTATCGATGCGCGCTGACTGACCGGGCTTGAGCTGGTCGAGCGTCGTGGTCACGTGCGATCTTCGGCCTGGCAGCAGGCGATCCCTTCCAGGCAGAGACGATTCTCGTCCTCGCAGCACGTGGCGAAGAGGCCCATCGCCACTTCCTTCCTGAGTGCGATGCGGGATTCGCCGATTGCCAGCACACACTTGTCGCCCGCGGTCAGGATCCGTGCACGGCATCCTTCCCTGACACCCAATTGACGGAGGCGCGAGGCCACGGACTCGGCCACGCCCAACACTTCGATCTGGACGGAATTGCCAGTCGGGAAAGAGCTAACGGGAGCCAGTGAAAGAGGCAGCACAGCCTTGCGTGTGTTCGTTGGAAGAAAGCTATTTAGAATTAGTCTAAATAACCATAGGTCCGCTACACTTCATCTAGAATAGACCAACGATTTGGCCATTCTCGTCCAGATCCACGTCCATGTAGGCCGGACGGGATCCCAGGCCGGGCATGGTACGCATCTGTCCGGCCAACGGATAGATGAATCCAGCGCCGACAGCTGCCCGCACCTCGCGAATGGGGAAACGGTAACCCCGAGGCGATCCTTTCATCGTCGGATCATGCGAAATGCTGAGATGCGTTTTAGCCATGCAGATGGGCAGGTTGCCGAAACCCTGTTGCTCAATCCGGTTGATTTGTCGCTTGGCCAGCGCGTCATATTCAACACCGTCTGCGCCATAGACCCGGGTGGCCAAGACCTCGATTTTTTCCTCAACGGTCAGGTCCAGATCATATAGTGGCGCAAAGTTGGACGGCGCCTCACAGGCCTTCTCAACGGCTTCGGCGAGGGCCAGCGAGCCCTCGCCTCCGTCCACAAAATGGGAGGAGGCCACTGCACCGTGGGCTCCCGCCGCGATCGCGGCCTCCTCTACCCGCCTGATCTCTCGGTCCGTGTCACCGGAAAACTGGTTTACCGCAACCACCACAGGGACCCCGAAAAGACGGGCAATTTCAATGTTTCGCTCCAGGTTGACCAGACCGGCCTCCAGCAGCGGAAGGTTTTCGGTCGCCAACTCCGGCGGCAGCGGCCGTCCGGCAATCACCTTCGGCCCGCCCCCGTGCATCTTCAAGGCACGGACCGTGGCGACCAGCACCACGGCATCGGGCACCAGACCCGACGTGCGGCACTTGATGTTGAAGAACTTCTCCATGCCGATGTCGGCGCCAAATCCCGACTCGGTTACCACGTAATCGCACAGGCCCAGCGCGATCTCATCGGCCACAATGGAGGAGTTGCCATGCGCAATGTTGGCGAACGGACCGGCGTGCACAAAGGCGGCCTGCCCCTCCAGCGTCTGCATCAGGGTGGGCTGAAGTGCGTCTTTCAGCAGAACCGTCACCGCTCCCGCCACACCGATGTCTTCCAGCGTTAGCGCCTTGCCACGCTTGTCCTGGCCGAAAACCACCCGTCCTACCCGGGCCCTCAGGTCCTTCAGATCCCGAGCCAGCGCAAGGATGGCCATGAGTTCGGACGCCACCGCAATATCGAAGCCGGTCTCACGCGGAAGGCCGTCCAGACGCCCTCCGAGGCCAATGATGACGTCACGTAGCGCCCGGTCATTGACATCGACCACGCGCGGCCATGTCACGTTGTATCGATCGATGGCCAGGCGAGACAGCCCAATGGCCTCCAGCCGCTCGTCCGTCATGCGCACTTCGTGGTACATCCGCGCATCGATGGCCGCCGCCGCCAGGTTGTGGGCAACGGACACCGCATGGATGTCGCCCGTCAGGTGGAGGTTGAACTCCTCCATGGGGATCACCTGAGCGTAGCCGCCTCCGGCAGCACCCCCCTTAATGCCGAATGTCGGACCCATCGACGGCTGTCGAATGGTGCACGCCGCCTTGTGCCCGCGCAGTCCCAGGGCCTGCGTCAGACCCACGACGGTGGTAGTCTTCCCTTCTCCCAGAGGAGTCGGCGTGATGGCGGTGACATCCACGTACCGGCCCCGGCGGGGTCCGCGCGCGTCCAGCGAGATCTTGGCCTTCGAGGCCCCCAACGGAATCAGGTGTTCCTCGCGAAGTCCTACCTCGCGGGCAACGGTGGTGATTGGCTTGGGCGTCGCCGCCTGCGAAATGGCGAGATCAGAAGGGAATGACATGGCTTGGGGCATGATTCGGTCCACGGGCAGCCAAGAGTACGTGCCCGATAGCCCCGTTTTCGCAGCGGCTCCCCCCCTTCAGATGAGGGGGAATCCCGTACGTTGGACCAAAAACCGCCTATCGACCGTATTATTGTGCTGGCTCCGAGAGGGGCCTATCACTCTGATCACGATCAAACCATCTGAATGGCCAAGCAAGAACCGATCAAGCAGGAGGGCGTGGTGACCGAAGCCCTGCCGAACGCCCAGTTCCGGGTGGAACTGAGCAACGGGCACAGCATCCTGGGTCTACTCTCGGGCAAGATGCGGAAGTACTTCATCCGCATCCTCCCCGGTGACCGTGTCGACATCGAAATGTCCCCCTACGACATGACCAAGGGACGCATCGTCTACCGGTACAAGAACTAGCGCATACTAAAAGAGGCCCGATTGCCTTGATTGCAATCGGGCCCCTTGTTCGACCGAAGTCGGCTTATCGCCAGACTAACGACCGGATGCCAGTACCAATACCCTGGCACCAAAGTCAGCTTTGGCACTCGTCGCGAGTGCGGTCCTCATGGAGGACTCAGCTGAGGCGTAATACTCCGCCTTCGCATTAACGACGGCGTCGATGGTGCTTGCCAGCAGAAGGCTGGCGTCCAACGTGGCTGCCACTGTCGAAGTGGATGACACGGCTGCGTCTACCACCGAACTGGACACGGACAACTCTGCCGCCACCAGTGCCTTGATGTCAGCCTGGAAGTCATTCCAGGACGACTCGATCTGCGCCTCACTGGACGCTGCGCGAATCTCGGCCTCGAGTTCCGATGCTGCCTGAGCAGCGGCAGAAGCCTGCGAGGAGCTTTCGGCCTGGAACTCCGACTGGATGGCAGCTCCGGTTGCAATGGCAGCCATGAGCTCGGCACGCTTTCTCAGCTGAAAGCGGGTGGCCGAATCCATCGACGCGGTAAATGATCTCATCGCGGTCTTGGCTGAACTGCGTGCCTTGGCGTTGGCGGCCACAGATGCTCCTGCGTTTGTGCTTGAGGTTGCCGAAGCAAGCTCCAGGTCGCTCTTGGCCGAGGCCGAGACGGAAGCCGACACCTGGCCGGACATTCTGCTCTGGTACTCACGGTATGCCTCCTCTTCCTCGCGCTGGACGGCTTCCTCATCATCGAAGCCTTCCTTCTCGCGATACTGGTTGTCGGCACGCTCTGCATTACCGATAGCCACGGCGACTCTTGAGGCCGTCTCCGCGCCGGACTCGATCCGGGCTGCGATCTCGGCATCCACGTAGGCGGCCACATCGGCGGTGGTGACTTCATTCTGACCCTGTCGACGGGACTCAGCGTAGACTTCCGCCTCCGCGTGGGTCTCCGATGTCATGGTCATGGCGTTTCGGGCGCCGGCGGATGCATCGACGAGCACCTTCGAGGTGAAGTCCCCCTTGGTGGCCGTCACAATCATGAAGTCGCTATCGGCTGAGGTCTCCAGGGTGTATTGACCGGAGGCAGTCGTGGTTGCTTCCCCCTCGGCTGCTTGAATCTGGCCCTGGCTGTTGATTTCGGCGGCGGTGACAACCGCGCCTTCTATGTTGCCGGCCGATTTCGAGGCCGCGTCATCTGTTACAAATCCACTTACGGTTCTATCGCCGTTTCCGCTATCCGGCCCCGTAACATTGGAGTCAGAATCACAGCCGGTCAACAGCATGGTGAATGCCAGAATCGCCGGCCCAGCTAGTGTGCGTTTGGTCCGCGTTTTCATTTCAGGCTACTGTATGGTTAAACAAATCAGGCCGTCCGCAGCGCAGTGAAACGCGTAGTCG
>JABDJZ010000522.1 GCA_013003255.1 Rhodothermales bacterium | reverse complement strand
ATAGCCGTAACCACGGTAACGCCCTTGGCGTCCAGAGCCGCAGGTGAGAATGCCGAGACGTGACGTCCCCGGTTTCCCGCCGAAACCACAAACGGGACACGCTTGGCGGCCTTGAGCACGGCCTTGTCAACCTCAGGACTTCGGGCGGCACCTATGGAGAAGTTTACGACGCTGCACCGAGGTTCACCGGACTTGTCCGGCGTGGACACGAAGTGGATGGCCTCCAGGACATCGGCCGTATATCCGCGGCCGCGTGAATCGACCACTTTGAGCGCCACGATCGTCGCGCCGCTGGCAATACCTGTGGTTCCGACGCCATTGTCGAGCGCCGCGATGATTCCGGCAACGTGGGTCCCGTGGCCGTTGTAGTCGTCCGGGTCCCCAATCTCAGGTCCTTTGCTGATGAAGCTGCGACTCCGCTCTCTGGAAACGCGGAGGTCCGGATGATCGAGGTCTACGCCTGAGTCAATCACACATACACGGGCATCCACCTCTGCGGTGCCGCCGGTCCTGGCGAGATTCCAGAGGTCATTTGCCACATCCCTTCCACCCGAGGGCAGATCGAGTGGGTCGGGGATTCCGGCAACAACGAAGTCGGGCCGGTCACCGGGAGTACCGGGTCTCACTTGCAGATCACATCCCGTCAGCACAACCACCAGCGCGGTGGCCAGAGTTCTTGCGTGCGGGCTTCGTAACTGCATCTCGTCGTCGGACAATGCGCGGTGGAAGCACTGTTGCCTCCGTTGCGCCTGTTCACAACGACTTCAAAAAGCGAACCAAAACAGCCCATTCAGCCTTTCCGGAGCGTTTCTAGGCCTTAGCCCGGAAAGAACTTCGGCCTCTGCGGCGGTGCGTGCCGCATCGCAACCGCTCGACAAGACCGGCGGCCTGCGCTGATAGGCCCGGCGGCCAACGCTGATACGTCCGGCTGCCGACGCTGATAGGCCCACCGGCCGACCCCTACACGTCCAACTCTTCGACCTCGCCCGCGTGGTTCATGATGAATGCGTACCGCGCCGACGCGTCCTTGCCCATGAGGTCCGAAATGGTGCGCTCAGTCTCGACCCGTTCCCCATCGGGGATGGTGACCCTCAGCAGACGGCGCCTGTCGGGATCCAGCGTGGTTTCCTTGAGCGTGGCTGGCATCATCTCGCCCAGACCCTTGAACCGCTGCATGTCAATCCGGGTGTTGCGGTTCTTCTTCTTGATCCTCGCCACGATGCGGTCTCGATCCGCCTCGTCCAACGCCCAGTACGTGTCCTTGGCCGCATCCAGCCGGAAGAGTGGCGGCTGGGCGATGTAGACAAAGCCCTCGTCGATGAGGGGCTTCATGTACCGATAGAAAAAGGTGAGCAGCAGCGTCGAAATGTGATGCCCATCGGAGTCGGCATCCATCAGGAGGATCACCTTGTGGTAACGCAATTTGTCGAGCGCCAGATGCTCGCCAATCCCGCAACCCAATGCCTGAACCACATTGGATAACTCCTTGTTGTCCAACACCTTCTTGAGGGGTGCCTGCTCTGCATTCAGGACCTTTCCGCGCAGGGGAAGGATAGCCTGGTACTTCCTGTCCCGGCCCTGCTTGGCGGATCCACCGGCGGAGTCACCCTCGACAATAAAGATCTCACTCTCGCCCGGGTCGGTCGAGCTGCAGTCGGCCAGCTTGCCGGGAAGATTGAGGCGATGGCTGACGCTGGTAGCCCGACGAACTGTGCGGGCGGCTGCCCGGCTGGCGTGGCGGGCCCGGGCCGCCTGAATCACGCGCGCGGCGATGGCCTCCCCGGTGGTGGGGTTTCGATTGAGGTACTGCTCGAGTTCAAGCCGCAGGGCACCGGAGACCACGCCCCGCGCCTCGGGGTTGTTCAGCTTCTCCTTGGTCTGTCCCTGAAACTGGGGGTCAACCATGAAGAGGTTGATCACACCAACGATTCCTTCGCGAATGTCATCGGCCGAGATCTCAAGCTTCTTCGGCATGAGATCGTGGGTGTCCATGTAGGCCCGGATGGCAGAACGCACGGCCTCCTTCAGGCCGGCCTCGTGGGTCCCCCCGTCCGGCGTGGGAATCCCGTTGACAAAGC
>JABDJZ010000003.1 GCA_013003255.1 Rhodothermales bacterium | reverse complement strand
GGTCCATGGAGGCCAGGAGTGCGGACAGATCACCCAGCGAATGCGCGATGCGGAGGGAGGCAGGTCGTGCGCGATCATCGTCCAGCCAGATGACCTCAAGGTCCCGAGACAGCCCGGATATGGAGGTACCGGCCATCAGCACGCCGTCAACCACGAGTCCCGCGGCCATCGCGGGGTCCGGTGCAAGGCTTGACCAGAACTCATCCGTGATCCATTTGCCCGCAATCAAGTCGAACCGGCTGGCCGCAAGCGAGATGTCACTCGACACACCGAGGCTGGCCTGTGGTCGAGAAGGATCCGACGCAGGTCCCGAGGCAAAGCCGTCCGCGGGGTGCAGGGAAAGGATCTGCGGCACGCCGCCTTCCGGCAGTGGGAACAGGGGCCGAGGGCCGAGCGCATCAGACCCTCCGTCTCCGTTCAACCCGCGCTCGGCCGAGCCACCAGCAGCCAGTCCGTGGGAAAGCAAAACACGCGCATCGTCCTGCAACACGAACCAGTCCACACTGGCGCGATCCGCAGCGAGGGCAGCCACAAAGGGCAGGACCGTAGCCAGCGAGGAGTCCCCGCGGAGGAACTGCCCAACCCGGGCATCCGTGCTCAATTCACCCTCAAGAAGTCCCAGTCCCCTTTCCAGGGCCGCCGTCTCCTGGGTGAGGCGGCCGTCGGCTACCTCGATAAGGCCTGTCACCCGCGTTCTGTATTCGGCGGTCAGGCGGTCCACCATTTCCTGCCGCACCAAAAGCAGCAGTACGGCCAGCGGTGCCAGGACGGCCAGACCAGTGACCAGGAGGAAGCGGGTTCGGAGCCGCACAGACTATACCCCTAAGTGATGACGGCGGTGGATACGCGCCCGAATCGCACACGGTTCGTGGCCGCCGTCAGACAAAGAACAGCACGGCGGAGATGGCAACGATCACAATCAGCAGACGATGGATCCAGACGTCGGCGTTGGGCACCCGCACCACGAACCTCACCGCAAGCCAGGCGCCAATGGACTGGAAGACGGCCATGGCTAGTCCAAAGCCAAGGTGCACCTGATCCTGGAGGAAGAAGATGGCGAGCGTGGGGAGACCATAGGCAGCCACGACAACCAGCTTGATGCCGTTGGCGGCGGAGAGCGTGTAGCGGGACAGAAGCACAAGGCCGGCAAGCAGGAATATCCCGACGCCCGCCTGGATGAAGCCCCCGTAGACCCCGATTAGAAAGAACACCGGGACGGCCAGCGCCCGACGGCCACCGGACATGACGAGACTGTCGGTTCTGATCCAACGCTTCGGGTTGACCAGAAGCACAATCAGCATGAAGACCATGAGGCCACCGATGGTGTAGCTCATGGCCTGCTCATCAATCCCGACGGCAATCCGGGACCCCAGCGCGGCCCCGAGAACGGCCGGAATGATGATCCACGCGCTGCCGGCGAAGTCCACTACGCCGGAGCGTCGCATGCCGATGACGCCGACGACGCTCTGGACCATGACGCCGATGCGGTTGGTCCCGTTGGCCACCGGTGCGGGGAGTCCACACAGGAAAATGAAGATCGGCAGGGTGATCAGGGACCCGCTTCCGGCAAGCGTGTTGATGATGCCCGTCCCGATGCCGGCGACCGCGAACAGCAGCCAATCAAGGACGGAAAGGTCCATGTCCACCGGCATGCCTCAGAGCCAGTGTTTCTTGCGGAAGTATCGGATCAGGAGGCCGGCCATGATAACCATGGAGCCCAGGGCAACCGGGTATCCCCACTTCCACGTCAGCTCGGGCATCCAGACGAAGTTCATCCCGTAGATCCCGGCCACAAATGTCAGCGGGATGAAGATGGTACCGATGATGGTGAGGAACTTCATGATCTCGTTCATGCGGTTCGAGATCGACGCCATGTGGAGATCGTGGATGGAGCCCACTACGTCACGCAGCGATTCCACGATGTCCATCACCTGAACCACGTGGTCGTGCAGGTCCCTGATGTAAGGCAGGGTGGTTTGCTGCACCAGCTCCATTTCCCGGTTGAGGAGTCGCGCCACAGCCTCCCGCAGCGGCCACGCCGCACGCCGGGTCATGATGAGCGTGGCCCGAAGCTGCCGCAGTCTGGCCGTGGTATCGTCCAGTTCGCCTTCCAGTACGTCATTCTCCAACTCCTCCAGAGAGTCGGACACCGCCTCGAGCGAAACGAAGTAGTCATCGACGATGACGTCCATGAGCGCGTACGCCAGGTAGTCCGGCCCCGTCCTCCGGAGTCTGCCGGCGCCCTTCTTAAGTCGCTCGCGCACCGAATCGAACACATCACCCGGACGCTCCTGGAAGGAAATAACAAAGTCGCGTCCGATAGCCAGCGTGACCTGTTCCGAGAACATCCCCTCGGTGCGCTGGCGAGTGAACATCCGGATGGTGGCGAAGATGTGATCTCCGTAGTCATCCACCTTGGCTCGCTGGAGGGTGGAGGCCACGTCCTCCATGCCGAGGTCATGCAGACCAAATCGCTGTCCGATTTGGCCGAGCAGGCCGGTATCGTGGACGCCGCAGACGTTCAACCACAGCAGTTTCCCAGCGGGCACCTCAAGATCGTCCAGGCTGTCCAGATGCCTGGCTTCAAAATGGTCTTCCCCGTATATGATTGCATCGAGCGAGGGCGGGGCCTCCCGGGGGACACCGCCGTAGACCAGCGATCCGGGCGCAAGTCCCTTGCTGAAGGACCGTTTTCTGAAGTAGAAACCCATGGTCGGCGAGGATCTCGTTTGCTGCATGAATAATACCGTCTGACGGGGCTCGTACCTATCATTGGGCTACTCATTCGGGGTGATGGTGAAACACGAACAGATACCGGTCTGCGTTCGCAAGGAATGGAGAAGTGCGTTCTCCGGAGTGCCGGGAGTCAAGATGCGGGATGCCCCTCCGGATCCGGAATCGGGCGCACCTGCCGTCGTGGACGAGAACCTGGCGGAAGAGGTGCTTGCAAGCCGTCCCGGGTACCCGATCATCGTGGCGCTGCCGGATCGGGATCACGAGCGGGAGTGCTTCTGGCTGGAGCGGGGTTGCGCAGCCTGCCTCGCGCTGACGGACGACCTGAAATCCAGGCTGCCCCGCTGCGTGGAACGGGCCAGGGCGCGTCGAACGGCCCTCAACCGGGTACGCAAGGAAGACGTCCGCTATCGGGCCATGGTGGACAACCTGATGGAGGTGGTGACCCTCTTGGACGGCTTCGGAGTCATCCTCCATGAGAGCCCCTCCATCCACGATGTGTTCGGATGGGACCCGAATGAACTGGTCGGACGAAACAGCATGGAGTTCGTCCACCTGGCCGACGTCCCCGGACTCATGAAACTCCTTGGGGA
>JABDJZ010000519.1 GCA_013003255.1 Rhodothermales bacterium | reverse complement strand
TCATTGATCAGCGGGTGGACTCCTACGAGTCAGACGTCTTCTTCTACCCAATCGCAAGGAAATACCTCTACAGCGATTTCGAGAATGGTGTCCAGGTAGGTGGGCGAATCGAGTACGTCAGGGCTTTCGCGTTGGTGGCGTTCCTGATCGTACTCATCGCCAGCATCAACTTCATGAATCTGGCCACTGCTCGCAGCTCGGCCCGTGCCCGCGAAATCGGTGTCCGCAAGACCATTGGCGCGTCCCGCGGTTCACTGGCGGCTCAGTTCATGGGCGAGTCGTTGCTGAAGGCGGCGATTGCGTTTGTGATCGCGATCGGGATAGTCGGGTTGTTGATGAGCAGCTTCAATGAGCTGACGGGCAAGGCAGTGACTCTGGGGAGCTTTTTGGCGGAGGTGCCTCTGTTCCTCGCCATAGCCATCGGGACAGGTCTGTTGGCCGGTACCTACCCGGCCATTTACCTGTCTGCCTTCTCGGTCACCGGGGTATTCCGAAAGCAATCGGCGGCGTCGGGCAAGGGGTCGGGACTCAGGAAGGGCCTGGTCGTGACGCAGTTCGCGATGTCGATCATTCTGATTGTCGGCACGCTCACCGTGTACCGGCAACTCGACTACATCCAGACCAAGGACCTCGGAATCGAGCGTGATAATGTGGTTATGGTTCGCCTTGAGGGGGCAATCAGGACTCAGTACGAGACCTTCAAGCGCGAATTGCTCCAGGTGGACGGCATAGCCGCAGTGTCTACCTCCAACGTGAATCCGCTCCAGATCGGCAACGACACAATCGGTGTCGAGTGGGAAGGCAAAGACCCCTCAAACAACACGCTATTCTGGAATGGAGCGGTGGGGTATGACTTCACCGAGACACTGGGCATCCAGTTGACACAGGGTCGGGACTTCTCTCCCGAATTTGCTACCGATACCACCAACTACGTCATCAACTGGCGGGCAGCGGAGGCGATGGGCATGGACAACCCCATCGGTCAGCAGATCACCTTCTGGGAGGTGCCGGGTACCATCGTCGGGGTGATGGAAGACTTCCACATGGGGTCGATGTACTTCCCGATTCGTCCCGTGATCTTTCGGCATCGGCCCGACACAGGCGGATCAATGTATGTCCGGGTCGAAGGCGGCAAGACGCGCCAGGCGCTGGAGGGACTCGAACGACTCTACGCTCAGTTCAACCCCGAGTATCTCCTGAACATCCGCTTCATGGATGACGAGTTCGACGAGTCCTATCGCAATGAGACCGTGCTGGGAACGCTGTCAAACATCTTCGCCCTCGTGGCGGTGTTTATTGCTTGCCTCGGCCTCTTCGGACTCGCCTCGTTTACGGCCGAGCGACGCGGGAAGGAAATCGGCATTGGGAAGGTCATGGGGGCGTCCGTTCCGCATGTGGCTCTGTTGTTGTCGCGCGAGTTTCTCCTGCTTGTTGGCGCGGCATTCGTGATCGCCGCGCCAATCGCCTATCTGGTGATGGACGATTGGCTGGCTGACTTCGCGTATCGCGTGGAGATGGGAATGGGCGTGTTGCTGGCGGCGGGGGTGGCAACCATGGTCATTGCGTGGGCAACGGTGAGCTATCAATCCATTCGGTGTGCGCTGATGGATCCGGTGGCGACGCTTAGGTCTGAGTAGGGTACGGGGAGTCTTCTCAGGAGTGAGCCGAGTGGCGGCGTAACTTTTGGTGTGGCCCGACCGTCCGCACCCACACAGCTTCGCCGAGAGTCATGACCCATCGTGCCACCCTCACCGTATCCGGATTTGCCTTATTGGGTCTGGTAGGTCTGCTAACCGGCTGCGGCTCCTACGCCGGGACCGTTGAGGACCTCCGGTTTACCGGAGATGGTGGAATAACCCTCCAGGCTTCCCTGATCAAGCCAGAAGGTGCCGGTCCATGGCCCGCCATCGTCTTGCTGAGTGGTGCCGAGTTGGCTACCCGGGACCGAATGATTTACCGGAAGACGGGCAACGTCTTTTTGGAGCGCGGTCTGGCCGTTTTGGTATATGACAAGCGGGGCGCCGGTGACTCCGGGGGAGACCCGGAAAACACCACGTACGCCCAGCTGGTGGGGGATGCTGTCGGTGCCATCGACCTCCTGAGGCAGCAACCCGAAATTGACTCTGAACGCATCGGCGTGCTGGGTGTGAGCGAGTCAGGGTGGCTGACGCCGGAGATCAATGAACGCGTCGGGGGCTTGGCATTCGTGATCAACAAGTCCGGGGCTCCGCTGTCTGTTAGAGAGACTGTGGCATGGGAAGTCTACAATGACCTCATGGCCGATGGCGTGGAAGAGGCCAGCGCGCGCGAACAGACTGAGGTGTACCGAAGACTCTGGGAGTACCGTATCGCCCCAACGGATGCCGAGCGGGTTGCGCTACGGCAGACGCTGGATCAATGGGAGCATCAACCGGACTCTCAGCTCCCGACAGAAATCAGGGAAGTGGATGCCGACTATGTCGCCGACATCAGCTACGATCCAACGCCCTTCCTGGAGAGGATGACCACGCCAACCCTGTACCTGTATGGCACTGAGGACATCAACATTCCATCCGCGGCGTCGGTCGTTCGCCTCGACGAATTGATTGCCGATGGCCGGCCCATTTCCTACCACGTGTTCCCGGGGGAGGGGCACGAGTTGGGCGGGTTTCGCCTATCAACGCTTGGTTACGAGTTTGTGGACGGCTACGCTGATTTAATTGGCGACTTTGCGGAGAGGCACACCTCTACGAGCGATCCCACACCCCCACGTAAATGAAACTCGAAACCATTGCCATCTCCGAGCAGGACGGCATTGCCCACATTGAGCTGAACCGTCCAGACAAGGCCAACGCCATGAACTCGGCCATGTGGAAGGACCTCAGGACGGCGTTCGACTGGCTGAGCGAGAGCACGGCGCGAGTTGGGGTGCTGAGCGGGCGAGGTGACCACTTCACGGCGGGGATTGACCTGGCCATGCTGGCGGAACTGCGAGTTGATCTGACCGGGCTGGCTGAAGGTCGGAGGCAGGAGTGGCTGAAGGACTTCATCACTGAACTTCAAGCCGCCGTCAATGCGGCCGAGACCTGTCGAAAGCCCGTTCTGGCGGCCATCCACGGGGCGTGCATCGGCGGAGGCGTAGACCTCGTGACCGCTTGCGACATGCGGTACTGTACGGAGGGGACGCGCTTCTCGGTCAAGGAGGTAGACCTGGCTATTGTCCCTGACGTGGGGACGCTCCAGCGGCTGCCCGGGTTGGTCGGGGAGGGTCTTGCTCGCGAGCTGGCGTACACCGGCCGTCAGTTTGACGGCGCAGACGCGCATGCCATGAGGCTGGTAAACCGGGTCTATCCAGACAGGCACCGGATGCTGGATGCCGTGCGAGGGATTGCGTCAACCATTGCGCGGAAGTCTCCGCTCACCATCCGCGGCATCAAGGATACCCTCAACTACAGCCGTGATCACTCGGTGCCTGAGGGGCTGGCGTACGTGGCCGCGAAGAACGCGGCGACGCTTATATCAGATGACCTGACGGAGGTGATGCTGGCAGCCCGCGAAGGCCGCGAGCCGAACTTCGATGACTGAAACCACATGAAGCACCTTCCTCCGCTCCTGATTCTGCTCCTGGCGATTCCGACCGCCTCCGCGCAACCTGATCCAGCGACCCTTACCGAGCGGGTCGATGCCCTCGTGCAGCCCTACGAGGCGGCCAGGGACTTCAGCGGCACCATACTCATAGCCCGGGAGGGGGAAGAGCTTCTTCGTCGCAGTTACGGAATGGCCAACTACGAGGAGGGGGTTGGGCATACGGACAATACACGCTACCTGGTGGGGTCCGTCACAAAGCAGTTCACAGCGGCAGCGATTCTGTTGCTTGAAGAGGCCGGCCAGCTCTCACTTGACGACCCACTCAGCCGGTTTGTAGCGGGGATACCTCAGGGCGACTCGATTACGATCCACCAGTTGTTCTCCCACACGTCTGGCGTGGCCCGGGATCCGTTTCCAGACTACCCGGACCAGGTGATTGCACGGACACTACAAGAGGTAGTAGATGCCATCTCTCTCCGGCCGCGCGAGTTCGAGCCGGGAGCACGGATGAGCTACAGCAATGGCGGCTATGTCCTGCTTGCCGCCGTGATTGAAGAGGTCTCGGGAGTGAGCTACTCGGAGTTTCTCCGCACCAGCATCTTTGAACCGCTTGGCATGCAC
>JABDJZ010000606.1 GCA_013003255.1 Rhodothermales bacterium | reverse complement strand
GAGCGGAGCACCTGACCCGGTCGAGGCGGGCACGGCGCCAGTCGAGGCGAGCGCCCCTGACCCGGCCGAGCGGCTGGCCAGCCTCACCGCGTTCGCGACGCTGGGCGCCATCACAACGGCACAACACGTGGCCGGCGTCATCGTCGCATCAATTCCGGACGCCGACGCCGAGCTTGTGGCCGAGGAGACCCTGGCCCTGCTGTCCGTGGTGACCTCGAGAAGTCTCCGGGAGGACGCCGCTGCTTCGGGAGCGTTGCTCTCGCTGACGCTGACCTTTCGGGACTACATGGTGGGAACCCAGATCATCGGTCAGGGCACCTCCGAGAGCCTGGAGGAGGTCACGGACGCCCAGGCCGCCAGCTATCAGCGCATCGGCCGAAAGCTTTCCTTCTACGAAGCGCACTTCCCGGGAGGACGACTGGTAGGTCCCCGTGCCCTGCGCGACAAGATGGAGCTCTGGATGGGCCGCGTATCACCGCCGGGTCTTCCTGAGATGCCGGGGCAGCGCCTTGAGAAGCTCGGATTGGTCGACGTGGTCAACACGCACGTAAACCTGGTCAGGGCGTTTATCAGCCAGTAGGGTTCTCGCTCCTGCGAGGCGTGGTGGGCCCTGCGGCCGTAGCCTTGGGATAGGCGCTCCGCCCCTGCTACCCGCCCCAGCCGTCGAGGCGTTCCATTCGGACGAGGTCAATCCGGCTGGCCGTCGCTTCGAGGATGGTGAACCGGAATCCCTCCTCCTCGATCACGTCCTTTGGTTCCGGGATCGTCCCCAACCGATCAATCAGGAATCCAGCCACGGTCTCGTAATCCCCCTCGGCCAGTTCCCAGCCGGTCTGCTCTCCGAGGTGGTCCAACTCCAGCCGCCCTGCCACCACGAAGGTGTCATCATCTTCCCGGCGGATGATATGAGCCTCGGTGTCAAACTCGTCCTGAATGTCACCGAACAGCTCCTCAAGCAGGTCTTCGGCGGTGACCAGCCCGGCCGTCCCGCCGTACTCATCAATCACGATGGCGATGGAGGTCTTGGCCTCCAGGAAATCGCGGAGCTGATCTTTTGAGAGCTTGTTCTCCGGAATGAATGTGGCCTCCCGCATCATTTCGGCCATCGACTTGGGCTCCCCAAACAGATCGTGTGCGAACACCACGCCGATAATCTGATCAATGTTCTCCCGGTAGACAGGCATTTTCGAGAGTCCTGTCTCCACGAACTGGGCCAGCACATCTTGAAGGCTGGCGTTCTCCTCGACCGCCGCGATCTCCGTGCGCGGGACCATGGACTCCTTCACCCGGATGGAACTCATGGCGAACACGTTGGACAGTAGCGCGGTCTCTTCCTCGTCGAGATCCAGTTCGCCGCTCAGCTTGCTCTCCTCGATCATCAACTCGAAGTCACGCCGAATGAAACCCGAGAAGGAGGTGTCATCGCCACTCGCGAAACGGATCAAGACCGTCGCCACCAGACCGGCAATCTTGATCAGTGGCAGCAGGAAGAAGTAGAATACCCGTAGCGGGACGGCCAGCCAGAAGACAGCCTGGCTGGCAACCTGGCGCATGACGCTCTTCGGGATGATCTCGCCAAACACCAGGACCACAGCCGAGCCGATCAGGGTCTGCACAACCAGGACCAGGACCTCAACGGCGCCGGCGCTGAGTGCGTCGATCTGGCCAAGCATGCCGGCGACCGGTGGCTCCAGGTAGAACGCCAGAAGCGTGGAGTAGACCACCAGCGCCAGGTTGTTGCCAACCAGGGTCGTGGTTAGGAGCGTCGTGGGATCCTTTAGGAACCGCTGAACGATGGGACCGGCCACCCCACCACGGCGGGCCACCACTTCCACGCGGAGGCGATTGGCAGTTACATACGCGATCTCCGAGCCGGAGAAGAAGGCACTCAAGGCGAGTGCGATGAGGATCAGGATCGCGTACACCGGCGTCAGCGTCCCTTAAAGTCAGGTTTTCGACGTTCGAGGAACGCCGAAACGCCTTCAACAAGGTCTTCTGTCTCAAACGTCTTTCCGAACAAGGAGGCTTCCAATGCCAGTCCTTCGGTCAGACGGGCATCCGTCGCCAGAGCCGCTTCCAGGCTGAGGCGAACGCCCATCGGTGCCTGGCGCGCAATGCCCACCGCCATTTTGGTGGCGGCCGTGAGTGCCTCACCGGGCTCCACCACCTGGTTGACGAGGCCCATTTGATGTGCCCGCTCGGCAGTGACGTGCGCACCGGTTGTCAGCAACTCGAGTGCGTTGCCCAATCCGACAATGCGGGGAAGTCGCTGCGTTCCGCCGTACCCGCACATGAGCCCCAGGCCTACCTCAGGCTGTCCAAGGCGCGCATTGGACGAGGCAATCCGAATATGGCATGCGATGGCAATCTCGCAGCCTCCACCCAGTGCGAACCCGTTGATGGCCGCAATGACGGGCTTGCCCAGTTGCTCAATCCGGTTGAATACATCCTGGCCCCGGCGCGCAAAGGACGCGGCCGTATCAGCATCCAGCTGCTTGAACTGCGTGATGTCGGCCCCGGCCACGAAGGCCTTCTCGCCGGCACCGGTCAGCACTACGGCACGGACCTCGTCGTTCTTGCCCAATGCTGTAAAGCAGGCATCCAGGTCATCGAGGACCTGGGCGTTGAGGGCATTCAGTTTCTCGGGCCGGTTGATGGTAACCGTGGCCACGTTCCCAGAAACCTCTAGGAGGAGGGTTTCAAACTCCATGTAGTCGCTTGGCGTTTGGAGGGGAGAGTCACGCACCCTCGCGGGTACGGTCAGCGGTGGACTCCGGGGTGGGAGCCTCAAAAGTATCCAGATCCGACAGGAGGTCCGTGGGGTTGGCAAAGACGGCCTCCAGTTCTTCCACGGAGCTCTGGGTCTCTTCAACCTCTGTCAGCAGCGTGTCCAACTGGAACGAGATCTCTTCCGGATTCCGAAGCGTCAAGGACTGTTCGTGGATGTAGAGAACCACGTCCTCGATGGTCTCCATCTGTGCCTCGATGATTTCGAGGTTCTCCTGCCCCTTCTTGGAGCGCTCCAGACGCTGCTCCAGGATCCGCATCCGCCGCATCTTGATGGCGCGCACGCGATCCGAGTCATCCTCCATGTCCACGCGCAGGGCCTCGATGGCCCGAACCACTTCGGCCTCCGTGGACGAGTGTGTGGTGTACTCGTACCGTTCCTTCTGGTACAAGAGGTTCAGGTACGAATCCAGCAGCGTGTTGACCTTCTTGAGGTGGCTGTCCAGCATGCCCTGGGAGGCATAGGACAGCTTGCGGTAGTTGGCCCGGATTTCCTTTTCCAGCTTTCTCAGCCGCGCGTACCGGCGCTGACTGTGCTTGGTCAGGTGCTGGAAGATTTCCTTCTGACTCGGCGGCTTGGCGTGTTCGAGTGCGCGTCGTGACTTGACGGCACGCTTGAACCGCTCCTGCCGGGGCATATAGCCCAGATAAATCAGTTCCATCGCCGCCGCGAACAGCAGGATGGTCTCGAAAAGCGGCGATGGGCCCACGAAGGAGCTGATGCTGAAGGCCGACAGCATCGAGACAATCAGGAACGTGAGGTTCCAGGGGTGGAGGAAGGCCTCCTTGGTGTAGTTGATCTGCGGGTCAGCCATCAGCGCTTCATCCGGCCGATGGTCTTCTCAGGAAGCGCACCGGGATTCGATTTGGGCTTTTCGAGGCCCGAATCCTCGGGTGCCGCATCCCGGGCCGAGGGCTTTGGGGGTGCCGCACCGGACTCACCGGCGTCCACCTGACTACGAAGGCGCCGCACCAGTTCTGCCGCCTTGGCCTTGCGAATGGCTTGCTCGTGCTCCGCGTCGATCTCGCGTTCCTTGGATGGGCTGTCCGAGGAGCTTTGCGAAATGGACTCCAGGGCCACATCAAGGCGGGCCTCATTCCGGGCCGTTTCCATGGCCAGTTCCTGCACCAACGCATCGTGATCATTCAAGGCCTCCATGGGCTTGATGGTCACGTTCTCAACGGCGTCCGACAGCTTCTTCTGACGCTGAAGGCTCCGAACGGTCTGCTTCAGTTTGCGAAGAGACCGGAGATGCTCCTTTTCGGCTTCCTTGAGCCGTTGGTATTCTTCAGGTGTCACGGGGGGTGCCGAGTGGTACGGTGAAACGGCTAGTCAGTCCGGGACCGTTGCTTGCCGATGGTCTTGGAACCGGCCTCAACCTCGGCCTCGGGGACCTCCAGCTCGGGCTCGCCCTGGGCGGCGCTGGTATCGCCGACGCCCATCTCGAGCTTGAACTGCTTGACCAGCTCGGAAGCGCGAATCTTCTCCGCGTCCTCCTCGATCTGCAGTGCCTGCGTATCGATGGAGTCCAGCGCCATTTCCATGCGGGCCTCGTTCTTGGCCGTCTGCTCCTGGATCCGGTTGATCATCTCATCGTGAGTCTGATCAATGCCCGTGACCTCGAAGCTCTCAAGCGTATCGGCCACCTTGGACTGCCACTTGGCACGCTCGTGCGCGCGGAGGGCTTCCTTGGCCTCAGCGATCTTGCGCTCCTTCTCGCGCATGAATGCCTTCTTGACCTGCAGCGCCTTGTCATAAGCCGCGGACGCGTAGGTGAGCTGCTCCTCCGTCCGGGCCATGCTCTCCTTTACACCCTGCAGACGCAGCGCATAGCGCTCGGCGATATCGTCGCGACCTGCCTGAATTCCGGCCTTGATCTTTGACGTGAGGTCGGTGACCTCTGACTTGTACTTCTTGTGCTCTTTCTGAAGCAGCATCACGTTGGCCTTCACCGTCGCGATGTTCTCGTTCATCTTGGGGACCTGATCATTCAGTTCCCGGATGTTCTGTTCGAGGATCAGCTTCGGGTCTTCAAGCGACGAGATCGCTCCGCCGAAGATGGACTTCATGAGTCGCTTGAAACGTGACCAAACCGACATAGTCTCTGGATCTTGGTTTACCTGCGGGAATCCGCAATCTTCAATATACGGCCCCGGAATCGCGATATATAGACACCGCGTCCGGAAGCCCGGGAGGGTGGGATCGACCAGTGCTGCCGAACGTCAGGTGTCGTTCCAGCCGCCCCCGTCGAATCGACCCCGGATCAACGATCCGGCGCTGGCCGGGGTTGGTCCGATGTCGAACGCTGCTTCAACTTCCTTGGCCTGCTCTGCGACGCGCGTCGCATCAGATCCGTGGAGCAAAACCAGCGTTTCGCCCTCTCCTACGGGATCTCCCACCTTTTTGTTGAGGGTGAGGCCTGCAAAAGCGTCCACGCTGTCCTCTTTCCGTGCGCGACCGGCCCCCATCCGTACGCTGGCGACGCCCAGCCGGAAGGCATCGATGGCCTGTACGAAGCCGCCTCGCGGAGCCTCGACCGACGCGACGGGCTCCAGTTCAGGGCGGTCCCAGGGTGATTCGATTGCGCCGGCGTCTCCGCCCTGAGCCTTCACAAGCTCCACGAATCGCTGCCACGCGCGGCCATCATCCAGTGCCTCGGCGGCCTGCGCTGCCCCCTCGGCCGGAGAGGAAGTCCTGCCGCCCAGCGTCAGCATTTCACCGGCCAGGGCGCAGGTCAGCGTGCGAACATCCTCGGGGCCACCCCCGCGCAGGACGTCCACAGACTCGGCGACCTCCAGCCAGTTGCCGATGGTCCGCCCCAGCGGCTGGTCCATAGCGGTCATCAGGGCCACGGTTGGGCATCCCCTGAGTTGTCCGACATTCACCAGTGCCTCGGCCAACTCGCGGGCCTGTGCCGGTGTCTTCATGAATGCGCCCGCTCCCACCTTCACGTCAAGCACCAGCCCATCCAGCCCCTCGGCCAGTTTCTTGCTCATGATGCTCGCCGCGATAAAGGGAATGAACTCTACCGTGGCGGTGACATCCCGGAGTGCATAGAGCTTCCGGTCTGCCGGTGCGATCTCGGCCGTCTGGCCCATCATGGCCACGCCCAGGTCGCCGAGTTGGGTTTTCATCCGGTCCACCGAGAGATCGGTCCGGAATCCGGGAATCGACTCGAGTTTGTCCAGCGTCCCACCCGAATGGCCAAGACCGCGCCCGGATATCATCGGGACGTTGACACCGAGGCAGGCCACCAGCGGCGCAAGGATGAGCGAGATCTTGTCTCCGACGCCTCCGGTGGAGTGCTTGTCAATCTTGGCCCCGGGTATGGCTTCGAGGTCCAGAACCTCACCGGACCGCAGCATGGCGTCCACCAGCGTGTCCGTCTCGGCATCCGTCATGCCGTTGAGAAACGCCGCCATCAGAAACGCACTCACCTGGTAGTCCGGCACATCACCCCGGGTGTAGGCCAGTACCAACTCCCGCAGGTCCTCCGGCGAGACCTCCCCGCCGTCGCGCTTCAACCGTATGCTCTCAACAACATTCATCCGCGAGGTCCGAAAACAGGAAAAGGGCGATCCGCGTCCAGCAGACCGCCCTTCCCAAGGCTGTAGGTGCGGTGCCGGCTACTTCTTGCCGTAACGCCGCTTGAACTTTTCAACACGACCAGCGGTGTCTACGTACTGGCGCTTGCCGGTGTAGAACGGGTGGTTCGTGGAGTCCACTTCAGACTTGTACTCGTCCCCTTTCATCGTGGAGCGCGTCTGGAACGAAGTCCCGTCTGCAAGCTGCACCGTGATCATGTTGTAGTCGGGGTGCGTGTCCTTCTTCATTATCCTGCTGGCGCGCCTGAGCCGGCGCACGTCTGATTTTCGTAGAGCTTCAGAAAGTAGGGACTTGGCCCAACTTCGACAAGGCCGCTTCTACCCCGACACCTCCCAGGTGTCCCCACTATTGAGAAGTTCTCCGAGTTTTCCCTTTCCGCGACGGTCCAGAACGTCCTGAATCTGGGAATGGAGCTGGTCTTCGTACGTGGGACGCGATACCCGGTAGAACACGCCGAACGGCTGTGGCAGGGTGTCAACGCGGAACATGCGCCCAATCACGCCGGCCAATTCTACGCTGGTCTCGTCATGCACGAGGCAGTCATCCTTGGACCACTTGTCTCCGGTGAGATCGATGGGCTCCAGCTTCAATCCGTTCAGACGCAGACCCATCGTGCCACCCGCATAAACGAGCGGCTTTCCGTTTTCGACAAAGATGGTTCGATCTGACTTGGTGGCTTTCTCCGTGTACTCGAAGAAGGCCCCGTCATTGAAGATGTTGCAGTTCTGGTAGATCTCCAGAAAGCCCGTGCCGCGGTGGTCGTGGGTCTCCCTGAGCATCCGTTTCAGATGCTTGGGGTCCCGGTCCATGGTCCGCGCCACGAATGTGGCGTCCGCGCCCAGGACGAGCGCCGAGGGATTGAACGGATGGTCAATGGAGCCGAAGGGCGTGCTCTTGGTGACCTTTCCCTTTTCCGAAGTCGGGCTGTACTGCCCCTTGGTGAGCCCGTAGATCTGGTTGTTGAAGAGCAGCAGCTGGACGTTGACATTCCGCCGCATCAGGTGAATCAGATGGTTGCCGCCGATTGACAATCCATCCCCATCGCCCGTCACGATCCACACGTCCAGCTCCGGTCGCGAGGCCTTCAGGCCTGTCGCGATGGTCGGCGCACGACCATGGATGGAGTGCATGCCGTAGGTCTTCATGTAGTACGGGAAACGGCTCGAACAGCCGATGCCGCTGATGAACACCACATTCTCCTTGGGCGTGTCGATCTCCGGCATCAGGCGTTGCACCGTGGCCAGGATGGCGTAGTCGCCACAGCCGGGACACCAGCGGACGTCCTGGTCCGTGGAGAAGTCGGCCCGGGTGAGGCCGGATGCACCGTCTCCTCCCACTCCGGGGGGACGGGCGCCAGGCGGACGCTTACCGGGCGGAAGTTTCCCGGGCGGACGCTTACCGGGCGGGAGCTTGGCGGGAGGACGCTTACCGGGCGGGAGTGTGGCCGATGCCGATTTGCCCGGAGGCAAGGTTGGCGCAGGTCGTTTGCCCGGTGGAAGCTTCCCTCCGGCCGCAGCAGACTTTCCACCCATTCCGGGAGGCAGCGTAGGCTTTCTGGGCTTCTTGTCGTCAGCCATTGTCTTGTCCTCCGTCGATGACCGACTCCACGTAGGAGACGATCTCACCCGCCATGAACGGCCGGCCCTGAATCTTGGTAAATGAGCGGAACGGCAGCAGGTACTTGTCTCTGAGGATGCGCACCAGTTGGCCGTTGTTGAGCTCAGGCACGATCAGTTCGCGATAGCGTCCGCAAATCTCCTCCAGATCAAGGGGCAACGGATTCACGTGGCGCAAGTGCACCGCGCCGACCGATCGACCCGCGGCGAGCAGACGGTCCAGGGCAGCCTGGATGGAGCCCCGGGTGGATCCCCATCCAACGACCAGCACATCGCCCTCCTTGGCTCCGTAGATATCCAGCGGCGGCAGGTCTCGCGCGACCCGGTCTGTCTTCTCTTCGCGCAGCCGCGTCATCATTTCATGATTGGCCGCGTCGTAGGACACATTGCCGGTCTCGTCCTGCTTCTCCAGTCCGCCGATCCGGTGCTCCAGATTGGCCGTCCCCGGTTTTGCCCAGGGCCTCGCCAGTGTCTCGCGATCCCGGACATAGGGATGAAAGACCTCCTCGCCCTCAATGGTCGCATTGGTCTTCGTGGCAAACTTAACCGGGAATGACGGGAGTTCGGCCGGATCAGGAATCAGCCAGGGCGCCGATCCATTGGCCAGGTAGCCGTCCGACAGCAACATGACTGGCGTCATGTAGGTCACCGCGATGCGGGCAGCCTCGTAAGCGGCCTCAAAGCAATCCCCCGGCGTGCTCGGAGCCACGATGGGCAGCGATGAATCGCCGTTACGCCCATACATGGCCTGAAGCAGGTCACTCTGCTCCGTCTTGGTAGGAAGCCCTGTGGAAGGCCCGCCGCGCTGCATGTTCACGATTACCATCGGCAGCTCCATGATGTGAGCCAGGCCAATGGCCTCTGCCTTGAGCGCCACGCCGGGGCCACTCGTGCCGGTTACCGCCAGGGATCCGCCGAATGCTGCGCCGATGGTGGCGCCGACCGCGGCGATCTCATCCTCGGCCTGGAAGGTCATCACGCCAAATTGCTTGTACCGGCTGAGCGTGTGCAGAAGGTCGGATGCAGGGGTAATCGGGTAGGACCCGTAGAAGAGCGGAAGACCGGACTCCACGGAAGCGGCCAGCAGGCCCAGCGCCAGGGCGTGGACCCCCTGGATGGCACGGTATCGACCGGGTTCCAGGGACGCCGGATCTACCTCGAACCGCGAGACAAACTGCTCGGTGGTCTCTCCGTAGTGGTACCCCTTCTTCAGGAGGTGCAGGTTGGCCTCCAGGATGTCCGGCTTTTTGGCGAACTTGGCGCTGATCCAACGCTCCGCCGGCTCAACCGGACGCGAGTACAGCCAAAGCGCCAGGCCGAGCGCAAACATGTTCTTGGACCGGTCAATCTCTTTCTGATTGAGGTCCGAGTCCTTCAAGGCCTCCCGGGTGAGCTTCGTAAGCTCGACCCGGATCAGCTGATAGCCTTCCAGAGAATCATTCTCGAGCGGGTTCTCATCATATCCGGCCAGGTCCAGCGACCGCTTGTCGAAGGCGCTGGTATTGACCAGAACGGAGCCACCCTTTCGTACGCGTTCAAGATTGACCTTGAGTGCGGCCGGATTCATGGCCACCAGGAGGTCGACCTCGTCGCCCGGAGTCTGGATGTTGACCGAGCCAAAGTGCAGCTGGAATCCACTGACTCCATAGGTGGTGCCGGCCGGGGCGCGAATTTCGGCAGGGAAATCCGGCAGCGTGGCCAGATCGTTCATCGCATACGCGGTCGCGAGCGTGAACTGGGACCCGGTCAGCTGCATCCCATCGCCGGAGTCGCCGGCGAACAGGATGGTAGCCTCGGGTATGGACTCGACGGTCTTGAGCTCCATGAGCGTGCCCGCGCGCGCAGGACCCGCGCGGATTGAGTTGAGGTCGTCAGATACCAGTATTGCCGCAGATGATACTGGTTTCCACAATGCGATGTATCGTCCGATCTTGTTTGGAGCCACCCGCCGATCCCGTCACACCCTCTCCCTCACACGCACAGACCCTGGTTCAGTGGCTACGCTTCCTGCGTTGGCCCAACCTGGTGATCATCGCCGCCACCATGTCTCTGGTGCGGTACGCGGTCATCGAACCTCATCTCGCACTGCCAGGCTTGTTCGCCGTGAGCACTGCCGGATTTGTCGTGATGGTGATCAGCACCATGCTCATCGCGGCAGCGGGCTACGTGGCCAATGATCTGGTGGATCAGAAAATTGATGAGATCAACCGCCCGGGCCGGGTTCACGTGGGCCGGCTGATTTCGGCCGACGGCGCAAACCGGCTTGCGATGTTCCTCTTCGTCGCATCCGCCCTCGCCCTGATCCCCCTCCTGTGGACCACGGGGTTCGAGTGGTGGGAGGCGGTTTTCCCGCTCTCCGGGGCAGGACTGCTGGCCTATGCCTACGGCCTCAAGTGCAAACCCGTCATCGGAAACCTGGTGGTCTCGGTGCTGTCCGCCCTGATTCCGTTGCTGGTTTTCTACGCCGAAAGGCCAGGACTGCACGTGGACTCCCTTCGGCCTGTCACCATCCTGGTGTGGGGCTATGCTGCCTTTGCGTTCGCGACCTCCCTGTTCCGAGAGGTCATTAAGGACCTGGAAGACGTCAAGGGCGACGAGATCTTTGGCTGTTCGACGCTGGCCGTCATCCGGCCGGGCGCCGCAGACCGGTTGGCGCGGGCTACCCTAGCGCTGATCCCGTTCGGCCTTGTCACCTTCCTTGTGGTGATTGACGCGGAGGTTTTGGCGGCGCTGGCGGCGCTGGGACTTGTTGGACTGCCGCTCGGCCTTGCAGCGCGGGCCCTGTGGCCAAGAGGCATTCACCCGAGGGAGACCTATGCGCGCATCAGCCTCTGGACCAAGCTCACCATGCTCGGCGGGCTGGCGCTGCTTCCGTTGCTGGCTGGTGGCTGAAGCTGAGGGTGGTGCTTGGCTTGCCGGTTGGTGGCGGTTGAACATCCTCGCCGCCCCGGCGTGATTTCGGCTGGCGGCCGGGGCTTGCGGAACCGCGGAACCCGTCTCGGCTTATGCGGAACTCTCTCCCCTCTATCGCCAACCCCACCAGGCGGATGCAGAAGGACTTCCACGACCTATTCCCCAACGAGCGCCCCGTCATTGGGGTCATCCATACCGGCCCCTCGCCTGGCGTCCCCGGCTTTTTCTGCGTTGACAGTGCTGTCGATCGCGCCTTTGCTGAGGCGGAGGCCTACGTCGAGGGGGGCGTGGACGGCATCATCATCGAGAACATGCACGACTTCCCGTGCGTGCACGAATCCGAGATGGGGCCGGAGATTGCCGCCTTCATGACCCGCGTGGCGCGGGCCGTGAAACGTCGCGCGAGTCGTCTTCCTGTGGGGATCCAGATTCTGTTTCAGGGCAATCGTACTGCGCTGGCCGTGGCGCTGGCCGCGGGCTGCGATTTTGTCCGCGCCGAGGGCTGGACCTATGCCCACATCTCAGACAAGGGCATGGCAGAGGCCTGTGCCGGTGAGTCCATCCGGTATCGGCACATGATCGGCGCCGACCATATTCCCATTTTCACCGATATCCAGAAGAAGCATGCGTCCCACGCCCTGACCGGCGATCTGGACATCGGCGACATCGCGTACGGAATGACGCTGCACCGATCGGATGCGCTCATCATCACGGGATCGCATACCGGCT
>JABDJZ010000567.1 GCA_013003255.1 Rhodothermales bacterium | reverse complement strand
TCTTCGGACAGCGCCGAATCACGTGGCCTCAATCCCTGGCGTTCACTCTGTGGCTGGCCCTGCTGGCGATAGCACCGTGGGAGACGAGCGCCCAGATTGATTCAATCCGAGGAGCCCGAGCAACCTGCACGGATGGGCTCGCGGCGGGACACGCGTGCTCGGATATGGATCTCCTTTCCTTCGTCTCCAGAGATGAACTGGGCATTGAGTTTCTTACTGACGTTGAGCCCTGGTTGGACCCCCAGACGGGGCGGCCATTCCTGATAACGTCTGGCTGGGATGGCGTTGCGGTGTTGGACGCGAGTGATGCCCTGAACCCCGTCGTGCTGACCACCTTCGAGTTGCCCGCCGCGGTCGATATCAAGGTGTATGAGGGGCACTTGTACGTGACTACAGAGGCCTCCGAAGCCCTCGGCCTTCGGAGCTATCGAATGGGTGACCTGGTAGCCGGGATTGTCTCCGAGACTTCCGCCCTGGATGCATTTCACCAGGGACACAACCTCTCGCTTTCGCCCGAAGCCCAACGGGGCTACATCTCATTGGTGGCGGGTGGATTGGGTTCCTGCAAGACCTTGCTTGAACTGGACCTGACCGATCCGGCCCGGCCAAGTGTAGCGCGGTGTCTCCCAGATTCATGGTCGAGCAATAATCGGTGGTCCCATAACGCGGAGTGTCTCGTGTATGACGGCCCCGATGAGGACTTTGCCGGTCAGGAGTTGTGTTTCATGGCCGTGCCCGGTTCTGGACTCGTGCTCATGGACGTGACCGACAAGGCTGCGGAGAAAGGCACCGTATTGGGAATGGTCCGGTATCCCGACGAGCAGTTCGCTCATCAGGGAGTGTTGACAGCGGACAGGCGGTACTTCCTGATGGGTGATGAAGGCCGCGACGGCGACAAGCCTCGGATGATCATCATCGATGTTGCCGATCTGTCCGACCCAGTAGTCGCTGGCTTCTACGAGACGCCCCGGTTTGCCACGGATCACGATATAGAACGGCATGGGAATCGGCTCTACTGGTCGCTCTACAGCGACGGGATGCGCATTCTTGAATTCAACGGACCGGACCAGATCACCGAACTCGGGTACTTCAGGACCATGCTCTCCGGAGTTGCGATTTCGGCTGGGACGTGGGACACCGCGGTTCTGCCTGGAGTGGTTGCCGCAACTAGTGCGCAGCGAGGGATCTACCTCTTGTCAGATCCTACAACGGCGGTGTCGGTGGAGGAGGGCGTGGTACTAGACTGGGAGTTGTCAGTGTATCCGAATCCGGCGTCCCACGTGATGAATCTCCAGGTCAGCGGGGCGCCTCAGGGGGCATCGCTGCGACTGATTGATGTAGCCGGGCGCGAGGTTCTCTACCGGACGCTTTCAACTCAGGGCCTCTCGTCAGAATTGACCATTGATGTTGGAGATCTGGCGCCTGGTGTCTACCTGGCGAGGGTTCAGTCTGGCGAGTCCGTCATCACGAAGGCGCTGACTATTCTTCGGTAAGGCGCTGGTCTGGGACTAGCGAAGACTAGCGGCGCACGCGTTACGCATGGGCCATGTTCAGGCTCTACCTGGATGAAACCACCACTTCATCGAGGCATTGCATGTCACTGGTTGCACAATGGTACCATTTTGTCGTGGCGAATCTCACTATCAAGCAGATCCCGAAGGAACTGGTGGATCGGATCAAGGCCGAAGCCGAGAGCAACGGGCGGAGCATGAACAAGGAGATCATTGACTGCCTTGAGTCCGCATACACACCGCGTCCGTCTGCAGAGGAAGCCATTGCCCGGGCCAAGGCACTGTGGGAGAGCATCGGAAGCCCAGACATTGGTCCGTACGATCCCAATTGGAAGAACCTGGGGCGACCGTGATCGTCGTTGATACAAGCGTTCTCGCTTATCACTTGCTTCGTTGGGATCCTGGTCACGCAGCCATGGCGGATCGGGTCAGGAGTATGGATGCCGACTGGCGAGTCGCCCCCATCTGGCGGGCCGAGTTTCGAAATGTGCTCGCTTCGTATATGCGATTCAGGTCGTTGTCGCTGGCGGCCGCGGTTGCCGTGATGGCTGAGGCAGAGGCCCAACTGCACAAGGGGGAACTGGAGATCAGGTCACACGATGTGCTTGCGCTCGCGGCGGAGTCAAACCAGACGGCCTACGATTGCGAGTTCGTGGCGGCCGCGGCGTCTGTGGGCACCGTGCTGGTGACCGGGGATCGAAAGCTGGCCAGCGCTTTTCCGGGGTTGGCGGTGACAATGGAGGAGTTCGCGGGGGCCGGCTGAGGCGCGTTGCACCCGGCCTGATACCGCCTCCAATGGGTGCTGAAACCCATTAGAACCAGCCGCGTGACAACCGGGAGCACATCATAGAAGCAATCATGCCCGACCCCGAGGTGTACCCAGCGCCACACAGGTTCAGCATTGAGGACTACCTCGCAATGGGCCGAGCGGGGATCCTGTCCGGAAAGGATCGCGTGGAGTTCATCGATGGCCAGGTGGTCGAGATGAGTCCAATAGCTGACTGGCACATCAAGTCGGTGAGGCGACTGGGCCATCTGCTACGCGGACAATTGCCATCCAGTGTTGTGATTGACGCGCAGAATGCCCTGGACGTCGGTCAGCATACTCAAGTGGTCCCAGATCTCATGGTACTCCCCGAAGCAAGCCTCTCCTGGGAATGGCCGGTCGCGGGTCACGAGTGCCTGTTGCTCATAGAGGTCGCCGATTCGTCGTTAGAGGCTGACCGCACAACTAAGTCAGCGACGTACGCCGCCGCCGAAGTACCGGAGTATTGGATCGTGGACCTGGCGGGCCGTGCAGTTGAGGTCTACAGGGATCCTTCCGCAGGTCGGTATGCGTCAAGGACGGTTTATGGAGCCGGTGCTGTGATTTCAGCGGTTCTCGTTCCGGGTCTTGCCGTTCCGGTGGCGGATGTGGTGCCGCCCAAGGCCGAGGCTAGTATCTAACCACCCGCCCAGCCCACGAGTCGGTCTTCAGCCTTCCTCTTATCACAGCCATCTTGCCTCCGGCCTCAATCTGATAGTAGTTCAGATTCATAAGCGACAACGATTCTTGCCACATTGGGCTGAGGTTGCCGCTTTCCACGTCTAGTCGGAACAGCTTGTCGAAAGAACCGGCGCGGTCTCTGAACTCAGCAAACGTGACTGTCGAAGGCTCAGCGAGTCTAAGCCAGCCCATTCTGGTATCGAGGGTGTAACCTTGGGGCCTGAAGACCGTGCGTACGGCACCGGTTGGTGCATCGAGGATGCCAAGAACCGCTCCTATTGGCGACTCGCCCACGGCGTACGTCAGGTAGTGCTGGTAGTCCTGCGATGCCCGAGCACCAAGGCGGGAACCGTCCTCCGCCGAGGCACAGTGCAATGGGGATCTGGCTCTCGTCGCGAGATCAAGTCGCTCGATGCACAAGGGATCATCCTCTGCCTGAACAATCAACGATTGTCCGTCATGTCCTAGGTCGTACACGCGACTGCTCCCGATAGGGTCGTCCGCAGACCGCGTTCCGGTCGATAGGTTCAAGACAGAGACACTTACGTCTCCCTGTTCGCGCGAAAGGAGCCAAAGGTCGTCGCCGTCAGGGGACCACAAAGCAGCGTAGGGAAGCGTCTCGTAGTCTAGAGCAAAGCTCTGTCGGTCATTTGTTCGAGCGTTCCAAACGTGCGCTGCGGCAGGCCGCGGCGATACCCAGGCAAACGCACTTCCATCCGGGCTCCATCTTCCCGGCAGTGTCCGCGTCCCGTTTTCCTCGAGGGTTTCTACAACCTCGCCTATTTCGCCATCCGCGTCCAGTTCAACGGCAAGCAGCTTGAAGGGCCTCATCTCATCGTCGAGGGTCGCAATGGCACCTCTATTGGACCCGGCCAGGACAGTGAAGTCAGAATTGACCGATCTCAACCGGTTCGTGGGACTCTCAGAAGCTGGCGTGGAGCCCTCTTCGGCATAGAGAAAGCGATTCGAGAGTTGGTCTGACTGATAGACCACCTCGCCACTGGGTCCTCTGCAGTCGACCAGCTCAAATGGCCTCGTCGCCGATGCTCGCCAGCGCTCCGATTCACCCGTTGTCAGATCGATGCGCTGAAGAAAGGGATAAGGGAAATCGCGCACTGCGTAATCCAGCACGGCGTACCGGTCATCTCCTGTCAGGCATCCGTAACCATAAGTCCAGTTGGCCACAGCCTTATCC
>JABDJZ010000565.1 GCA_013003255.1 Rhodothermales bacterium | reverse complement strand
CGTCCCAGATGGGTACCAGCAGCTGGTAGTCCCCGAATCCGGTCTTGTCCACGAAGATGAACTGGCGCCCGATGCGCTCGTAGATCCAGACTTCGTACGGCTCGTAGTCGAAGGTGTGCGGCTTCTTCCGAATGAAGTCGGGCTCACCGAATCGCACGAGGACGAATCCGCGATCGGTTCGCCAGCCTTTGACGAGACTCGTGTAGCGCTGGTTGGCGAAGGACATCCGGTAGTAGTACTCCTCCATGCGCTCGTTGCGCTGGGTGCCCGGCGTCGGATCCAGTTTCTCCCAGTACTCGCGGAAACGCCGGTAACGATCCCCCTCCGTGGGCCCCTGGCGGATGTACTCGAGCTCCGGCTTCTTGGCGATGTAGTCCAGCTGCTCAATAGCCTCTTCCAGGTCCGCGATGTGCTGCTCCAGTCCGGTCCAGACGGCTGTGAAGGGTTTGGAGACCTCGTCCAGTACTGCACCGGACTCATCGACCATCCTGATGCGCAGTTCGTGCGGGCCGACTTCCATCCCGTCAAGAGGCACCGTCACCACATGCTGATTCCGTCCCTGACGGATTTCCAGCGCCTGGCTTTCTTCGTAGACCGTTACTTCGGAGCCCACCGGGAGCGTCGTGATTTCGCCTTCGCGGTAAACGCCCACCAATTCATGCTCAAGGCGCACATCGGCGCCCATATCGGAGTAGCTCTCGTAGAGCACCTGCATGGACAGTTCGTCCGTGCCGACCCGGTTGTTTACTCGGGGGATGAACTCCAGTGTCTGCGCATCATAGCTGTCGAGGATGGCCACGTCCGAAAGCGCGCTTCCGGACAGGTCCCGAACCTCAAGCGGGAGATCCCGCACAAATACCTGACTCGAGTTGCGATCCTCCACCTGGAACGAAAGCTGATAGCGGCCTGGCGGAAGCTGCAGGGACTGCGTGGTGTACGAGGACAACTCGTCAGACTGAGTGGCCAGGTAAATGTCCGCCGTTGCGGAGCCTTCCCAGATCCGGGTCTGGACAGGTGTGGAAGTCAGCCGGTCTCCATCGTGCAACAGGGCCTCCACCGTGACCACGTATCCCGCCTGGAAGCCATCGGGGGAGTTGAGGAACGTCAGCCGGGGATAGGGAACGCGGGTGTAGAGATCGATGCGGTTGTAGCCCGAATCACCCTCTGAGGCCACACCCATCACATCGACATAGAACTCGGGAAGGACGCCCTGTGCCCGTGCGTCCGAAAAGGCCAGTACACCGAAGACCACGGCCAGGCACAGACATCGCCCGGTTCGGGTCAGCATGGACGTAAGCATTTTCACGGGGTCGTAGCGGTAGCTCGAAACAGTACGCGGGGGAGGGTTTAGTGGAGCGCCGGTGGGTAGCGGTGCTCGGTCACGCTGGGAATATCGGCAATTGCGGGAACCGCTTTCACGGGTGACATACCGACGGTCAGATTGCCGATGTGAACGGTAGCCCGTCAAAACCGAACGACTGGATCCCGGGCATTCGAAAATGCCGGACTTCAGGCGAACAGTGCGGAGACGAACCGGGCGCGATCAAACACCTGGAGGTCCTCGATGCCCTCTCCGACGCCGATATACTTTACGGGAATCCGGAACTCGTTGGAAATGCCAATCACAATGCCTCCCTTGGCCGTTCCGTCCAGCTTGGTCAGGATCAGGCCGGTCACGTCCACGGACTTGGTGAACTCCTCCGCCTGCCGAATGGCATTCTGACCGGTAGAGCCGTCCAGAACCAGCAACACCTCATGGGGAGCGCCGGGGATCTGGCGGTCCATCACCCGCTTGACCTTGGAGAGCTCATCCATGAGGCCGCCCTTGGTGTGCAGTCGGCCGGCGGTGTCGATCAGCACTACATCGGAATCGCGGGTCTTGGCGGCGGCGAGGGTGTCGAATGCCACGGCTGCCGGATCGGCCCCGTGTCCCTGCTTGATGATCGGCACCCCGACGCGATCCGCCCAGATGTCCAGCTGCTCGGTGGCAGCGGCACGGAAGGTATCGGCGGCACCCAGCAGCACCGACTTTCCGGCCTGCTTGTACCGCCACGCAATCTTGCCAATGCTCGTGGTCTTCCCGACGCCATTGACGCCCACGACCATCACTACATGGGGGCGATTCGGAAGCTCTGCGTGGAAGTCTGCCGTGTGCTCAGGGGCATTGTCCAGGAGCAGTGATGCGATCTCGTCGCGAATCAGCTGCTGGAGCTCCTTCGTGGAAACGTAGCGGTCCCGGGCCACGCGCTCCTCCACCTTCCCGATGATGTCGACCGTGGTCTGCACGCCCACGTCGCTGGTGACCAGCGCCTCTTCGAGGTCATCGAGGACACTCTCGTCCACCTCGTCCTTGCCGCGGACAAGGCGATTGATCTTGCCGAAGAGGCTGGTGCGCGTCTTCTCGAGGCCGGCCTCGAGGGTTTCCTGACTCTCGGTGGAGCTGGACCTGAACTTGTCCAGTATGCCCATAGGTGTCGTAGCAGTCTATTTGAGCCCTATGAACGGGCCTCGATGGCTTCGGTGCCGTATCGATAGACTTTCACGAATCGGACGAGATAGCGCAGGAAGGACCACCCCAGAAGCGCGGTGGTGCCCCAGATGCAGGCCTGTAGCACCGGAGGATCGGCCCGCAGCAGCGCCGCGAGTACGGTGATGGCCAGCGCCGTGACGGCGATCTTGCCCGAAGGCAGGCTCATCAGCACCACGCCCGTACGCTTGGTAATGACCGCTCCGCCGACCAGGATGGCCAGATCGCGGGCGGCCACGACCGCCAGAAGCCAGAGCGGCAGGGCACCATTGATAGCAAGCGCCATGACCACCAGCCCGCCGGCCATCTTGTCGGCCATGGGGTCCAGAACCTTTCCCCACTCCGAGACCGTCTGCGACCACCGGGCAATTCGCCCGTCGAAATAGTCGGTTGCGACGATGAGCACCAGCAGGATCATCATCCAGTAGAGCGGGCCATCCACCAGGATGAGATAGGCCAGCGGCATTACCAACACCAGCCGAACCATGGAAAGCATGTTCGGCACCGTCCAGAAGCGGCCCAGATCGGGCAGCCATCCGTCGTCGGGAAGCGGTGCGGGGGGAGAGCCGTCAGTCATCGCGCCAAGATACACCTTTCGGACGGCATGGCGTGGTCCTCACCTTGCAAAGGCTACCGCTGAACCTGCGCATCCACATGGATGGCCACCACGCCCATCGGAGGCACCAAGGCGGAGACCATGCCGGCATCCACGCGAACGGCCTCACCGGCGCATCCGTCTTCCGACGGCGGCCCGGCGGCTACGTCACAGTACCGCGTTCCCGGAAGGCCGGTCTGGTGGACCACCTCCCACGGTTCGTTCGAACGATTGAAGCCGATCCAGCCTCGATCCCCTCGGGTGAACGCCACGCGATCAGCGCCGGCCTTCTGCAGGCGCATCACGTCCTCGCCCACCGTGGCATTGTCGAAACCTACCATCCCTCTAACCAGGTCCCAGCGGTGTTCGCACACCCACTCGTCCCCGCACCCGAGCCCGGCATCACCGGCGGCACCGATAATCTCTTCAAGGGCGTTGCTGGGTGGGCCTGCAGAGGGATCCTCGAAGGCGTAGCTGGACATCACACGCTTGCGGCCGCCGGGCGTGCCCAGCATCATGGCCACAGCCATGGCGTAAGACGCATCCTTGTGCGTAAGGACCACGCCGTGACGCTGTGTGTCATGGTTGTCCACGAAGACAAAGGCAGCCTCGGACGGGATATCGGCCCTCATCCAGAACTGGCCTTCGACCAGCTCCGACAGGTTGCCGTCCCGCACACCCTCCGACAGCTTGAACCCGTACTCAAAATCAGTAACGGCTCCGGATGGAAGGAAGCGCGGCGCGGCCGGTGCCTGGCTGATTTCCTGGTAGACGTACCCGCCCCAATCGGCCTCCTGGAGTATGGCCAGCAGGTCCTCTGCGCCCATGTGCATGGCTGCGTCTACCCGAAGCCCAGTGACCCCAAGTGAGGCAAGGTCCTGGAGGTAACCGGCGATGGTCTCCCGGACCTTGGCACTGCCTGTATCCAGGTCGGACAGATCCACCAGCTCGCACTGCTCCACCTGCTCCTGATCAGAGTATTGAGCGATATCGTCATTCTCGGTCAGGCCGCAGTGGTGAAAGTCGTCGAACTCATACAGGCCGGGGTAGCTGTACGAGCCGAACGTGGTCCCCGCGGTACCCTGGCCGGTGAAGACAACCTCCGTGTGCTCCAGGTCGGCGTCGGACATGTGGTTGATCACGGCGTCCACGTAGATGTCGACGCCCGCATTGGCGCACCTGGACACCATGTCAGCGAAGTCCTCCCGGGTGCCGCTGCGGGTTTCCAACTGATAGGAAACCGGCTGGTACCGCTCCCACCAGGGTCGACCCACTACCACGTGGTTCTCCGACGGCGGGGACACCTGGACTGCGGCGTAGCCCGCCGGACCGAGGACGTCCTCACACTCCTGCGCGATGTCCGACCATTTCCACTCAAATAGGTGCACCACCGCACCGGATCCCTCCATCCAGGCCGGATTCACCAACCCACCGGGGGGTGTGTCAGCAGCCGAATCGGAGGCTTGGTCAGTTGGCCTGGAGCAGGCCACGAGGGTCAGAAAGAGGAGCGGGACAAGAAAACGCATAGGGTTCAGGCCTTGGGGAAGCCTGGGGCAGGGGAGATAAAGAAAAAATCGGGTACGGGCGCCGCGCCCCGAAAGTGACAGTTCCGCTCAGGATTCGGCAACGAGTGGTTCGTCCTTCACGAGGAGCCACGAGACCGCCGAGACCAGAAGCGTCACCGCACATATGGCGAAGATCAGCATCTTGTTCTCCGCCGCCGCAACGGCAGCGCCAACCCCGAGGCTGGCTACCAGTTGCGGCAGCACCACCGAGAGATTGAACAGACCCATGTATAGACCCATACGAGATTGGTCCACTTTTACCGACATGATGGCGAAAGGAAGGCTGACCGTAGCCCCCCATCCGATGCCTGCGACGGCCATCAGCACGTAGATCATCATCGGCGAAGTCCCAACCAGGGCGATGCCCGCGTACGCAGCTGCCATGATGAACATGGAGAGCATGTGGGTCTTGACGCGTCCGATGCGCTCGGTGATGGGCTCGAGCAGCAGGACGGGGACCAGCGCTCCGACGGCATTCAGAATCAGGAAACTGATGGATACCACCCGCCCCATCTCGAGGTCAGTCAGGCCGGGCACCCGGTACTGCACAAAGGCGAACATGTAGATGAACATGGTCTGCACCCCGATCCACGTAAAGGAGTGGGCGGCGAGGACCTTCTTGAAACCCACCATGCCGGCGTCGGCCTCGGACAGCCCTTCCTCCGATTTTAGGAGCGCCTCCAACATGAGTCCGATCGTGATGGCCAGGCAGGCAAACTCCACCCAGTAGCCGTCCATCTCGAACTCCATAACGCTGGCCGTCAGGCCGTACACGGCGTAGATCAGGAAGCCCCACAGGGGCCGGATGCTGCGCATCACCTCGCCTGCGGACGCGGCGGACGCTCCCTGCGGATTCTCTTCGCTACCCAGCTCACGCGGCTCCTCAATGAAGAAGGGAGGCACGACCGAGAACAGCAGGACGAGTCCCGCGCCGAGGTAGATCAGGGTGTAGTTGCCCCAGATGGCTCCGATGGCATAGGCCAGCACGCCGAACGTCCCGGAAACCGTCTGCATCCAGGTGTAGCCCTTGGTTCTCGCGACACCCTCCGGTGTCACATCCGCAATGACCGATCGGGTGGGGTTGAAGCTGACGTTGATGGCCAGGTCCAGGGTCAGCGCCACTGCGATGGCCACGCCCAGG
>JABDJZ010000558.1 GCA_013003255.1 Rhodothermales bacterium | reverse complement strand
GACCTGTACGGTGGACGGACCGGTGCAGATCGGGATGAAAACATGGCTCTGGTGCGCGAGGCCAGAGGCAACATGCCCGCTGTGATCGAGAACCTGAATGCGGCCGTGAGATACCTCCGCGACCGTGGGGATACCACCGGCCGTGTCGGTGCGATGGGGTGGTGCTTCGGCGGCGGGATTGCGCTCTCCTTCGGGTTGGACGGCGATGACCACGAGGCCACTGCCATCTTCTATGGGCAACTGGTTGATGACCCGGACCGTCTGGCCACGATGGACCACGAGGTCTACGGCACCTTCGCCCGTCTGGACTCCGGGCCCGCACCTGAACAGGTCATGGCCTTTGAGGCCGCTCTGGACGCCGCGGGCATTGAGCACGATCTCCACATCTACGACGAGGTCGGGCATGGTTTCTGGCTGCGCATTGACCAGGATCCGGACACGCGAACGGAGCCCGGACAGGACGCCTGGAATCGACTGAAAGCGTACCTGGGGCGCACGTTGGGCGCGTCGTAGAGCGGCTTCGCCGAGGTTCTGGCCGGCTCTGAGAGAGAGCGGCGGGCCGGCGAAGCAGCCACAAATCGGACATTCTGCATCCGTATTCGGACGAAGGGGCGATAAGCGCCCCTGACACTCCCCAATCGCGCAGGCGTGGGCGTTTCCCCAAGGGATGACCAACCCCCGACTGGCCCTCGCGGCCTTCCTGCGCATGAGACCATTCCTTTGGCCGCTGGCCCTCCTGCTGCTCTTCGGTGCCGTCAAGACGGAACCGGTTCGAGCGCAGGTGGCCCGGATGACGCTGGATGAGCTGACCACCGTTTCCACGACGGTGGTCCACGCCACAGCAACGGAATCGCGTGCCGTCTGGAGCGCGGACGGGCAGCGCATATACACCGAGATCACGCTCCGCGTCGAGGACACCCTGAAGGGTCAGGGTCTTGAGACCCGGGTGGTAACCATACCCGGAGGTCAGATCGGCGACGTACGGTACGAGGTATCGGACATGCCTTCGATCGAGGAGGGCGAGGAGCTGCTGGCCTTCTTGTGGCGGCATCCCTCAGGACGCTTGCTGGTGGCCGGCGGCACCCAGGGGAAGCTGGAGATTGAACGACTGGGGGCGGCGCCGGAGGTATCGGGCCCACTTGGTCTTCTTGGGACCCCGCAGGCCGGGCGCTTGGCGGCCGGAGCCAGTGATTTCTCTGCCGACGCTCAGAGTCCTGCTTTTCGCCTTCCGCTCGACGAGCTGAAGACACGCATCCGCACGTTCAACCGATAGCCGATGCGACTCACGCTAACACTGGTTTTCGTCAGCGTCCTCAGTCTGGCAGCGGCAGAGGACAGCCAAGCGCAGTTCACGAATGCGGGCACGTGGAATGCCGGTGGGTTGTCTCCGTATGGCCTGGCAGTCGGCGACCTGGACGGCAACGGCACCCTTGATGCCATCACGGCAACGCGGGGGGGCGCAAACCTCTGGGTCAGCAACAACGGGAGCGGGGTCTTCTCGGCGGGCCAGACGCTGACCGGATCCAACAACACACTGGGCGTCGCTGTCGGCGACCTGGATAATGACGGAGACCTGGACGCGTTCTTTGCGAACGCCTTCCAGAACAACGACAACTGCAATACGGTCACCTGTCAGTCGAACCGCGTTTTTCTGAACAACGGCACGGGGAGCTTCACGGATACCTGGAACGACGGCATTGCCGGTGGATCATGGGACGTGAAGCTGGCAGACTTCAACCAGGATGGCTATCTGGACGCGGTGGTGGCCAATATCACGGGAGCCACGCCCTCACAGTTGTATCTGAATGATGGTGCCGGTGCCTTCGGGATGACTGCCACCGCACTACCAGGCATCCAATCCCAAGGCGTTGCGGTCGCCGATTTCGACGGAGTCAACGGCCCGGACATCGTGTTTGGTGACGGCACGGTGCTGCTGAATGACGGCTCAGCCTCGTTCACCAGCAGTAGCCTTGGTGTCTTCGGCTCCCGTGCGCGAACCGGGGACGTGAATGGCGATGGCAACGTTGATGTGGTGCTCGTCGGCAACTACGCTGCCAACCGGGTCTATCTCGGGAACGGAGCCGGCGGGTTTACGGCTGGCAGTGTGTTCGGGGTGACCAATGCGCCTCGTTTTGACGCGGTCCTTGGAGACGTGGACAATGACGGGGACCTTGACCTGATGGTCGCTGGCTATACAGGTGCGTACCTGTTTGTGAACGATGGCTCGGGTGTGTTCTCAGCCGGCACAACCGCCTCGACCGGCCAGTTCACCGTGGCCCTTGCTGACTTTGACGGCGACACGGATCTGGATGCCCTCCGCACAGGACCGCAGATCTACTGGCGAAATGACACCTTCACCGTCACGGTGACCACCACCGCGGACTCCGGCGCCGGATCGTTGCGCGAGGCCATCACGACAACCAACTCCAGCGCGAACGGCCCCTATCCAGACCGCATTCACTTTGCCATTCCGGGCGCCGGGCCGCATACCATCGCCCTCGCCACGGCGCTGCCCGCCATCACGGAGGCGGTCTACATCGACGGGTTCACGCAGTCGGGATCATCGCCCAATTCCAATGCGCTGGCGGTGGGCAGCAACGCGGACATTCGAATCGAACTCGATGGCGACGCGCTGGGCTCGGGCAACGGCCTGGAACTGAGCGGTGGCGCCAGCACGGTCCGTGGGCTCGCGATAGGCCGGTTTCCGAGCGCCGGAATACGACTGAACTCGGACGGCAACACGGTGGACGGTATCTACCTGGGTACTGACGTCACCGGATTGCTGGACCGTGGGAACGGCGGCAGTGGAATAGACCTGCGCTCCTCGAACAATCAGGGCGGCGGGACCTCGCCAGCCGCCCGCGTGGTGTCTTCGGGCAACGGGAACGGCTTCACGTTTGAACCGGGTGCCAACGACAATACGTTTGAAGGTGCCTACGTGGGCGTTGATGCCTCCGGTGCCGCGGCTCTGGCAAACACCAACGGCTTCCTGAGCAACCAGGGCCTGAGG
>JABDJZ010000552.1 GCA_013003255.1 Rhodothermales bacterium | reverse complement strand
CGGGGACCAGCGCGACCTCTGGTTCGGCCGCGAAAGCCGGCACGGCATCTGGTCCGGCCTCCAAAGCCGGCGCAGCGTCCGGTCCTACCTCGAGAGTCGGCGGCAGCACCCGGAAGACCCATCCCACAACCTCCGGCACCATCGTTGGCGCCGGATCGAGCCCCCGCGTGATCCTTCCTGCTGCTCAGAGCCTGATGCCATGGCTGGGCGGAGCCGCCGCTGTTGTGATCATTGCCCTTGCCGCCTGGTTTCTGTGGCCCGATGCGGCTCCTCAGGCGCCCGCTCCCGCTGAGTTCCTCCCGCCCGATACCCTGCAGACGGCCGCTCCGGTCCTCCCTCCACGGATCGTTCTTGGGGACACCACCTCGTTCTACGTCATCGCCGCCAGAGACACCCTGAACCCGATCCGCTTGACCGTGGACAACGGTCTTCGGACGCCATACTGGATCGAGTTTCTGGATTCCCTCGAACTGCGCGTGACCGACCAACTGGTGGTAGAGCAGCGCCTCAATGCGGTGGACGTGTCCGTGGCCGACATCCTGGTCCCGACCGATCAACGGGACCCATCCAACCGCCTCGTACTCACAAAGTCCGGTGTACAGGCGTTTCTGGACTCCCTGCGGACGTCCGGTGGATACCCGCTGCCGCCGGTCGGGGCGAATGACTAGAGCCCTGCTTGACGCCACGCGGCGACTCCTCCGGAGTGCCGGGGATCCTGTCGATGCGCTGGCCGATATCGACACTGCAGCGCCGCTTGCCGGGGAGTTGCGGGATGTGCTCAATGCCCATGCGCACCGGTACTACGTACTGGACGAGACGCTGATTTCGGACGGCGAGTACGATGCCCTTATCGGTAGGCTCAGGTCCATTGAGGAGCGATTTCCCGCGCTCGTCTCACCTGACTCGCCTACCCACCGGGTTGGAGGGGCCCCGTTGGAGGCGTTCGAGAAGGTCCGGCACCCGGAATCACTTCTCTCGCTGGGCAACGCCTTCGATGCCGATGACGTCCGCGCATGGTACGTCCGATGTCGCAAGGGTTTGGGACTGGAAGAGTCCGATTCGCTGGCGGTCACCTGTGAACTGAAGATCGATGGTCTTGCCGTCGCTTTGACCTATCGGGAGGGCGTGATGGTTCAGGCGGCAACCCGTGGAGACGGCCAGGTAGGGGAGAACATCACGTCCAACGTCCGCACCATCGGGGCCATCCCGCTCCGGCTGAGCGGTCCACGGGTCCCTGAAATGGTGGAAGTCCGCGGCGAGGTCTATCTGCCGCTGGCCGGCTTTGCGCGCCTCAATGAGATCCAGGCGGAGAAGGGCGACAAGGCATACGCGAATCCACGAAATGCCGCGGCTGGCAGCCTGAGGCAGCTCGATCCCAGGATCACGGCTACCCGGCCGCTTTCCTTCTTCTCCTACAGCATCGGTCCGGCCGAGGGGAACGTGCCCGAAACGCAGTCCGAAACGCTTTCATGGCTCGCTGAACTGGGTTTTCCAACCAACGAGCACGCCACACGGTTCGAGGACATCGAGGAGGCCGTGAAGTACTGTCTGCACTGGACGGAGGAGCGTGACAATCTGCCGTACGAGATTGACGGCGTGGTCCTGAAGGTGGACGAATTCGCGGCCCAGGCCACTCTGGGATCAGTAGCCCACGCTCCCCGGTGGGCCACGGCATTCAAGTTTCCGGCTCGGGAAGCCACGACCATCCTGCGCGACATCATTGTGAACGTAGGGAGGACCGGCGTCATCAAGCCGGAAGCCGTTCTGGAGCCGGTCGGGATCGGCGGGGTCACGGTATCGCAGGCCACCCTGCACAATGAAGACTACATCCTGTCGAGAGACATCCGCATTGGCGACACGGTCCTGGTGAAGCGGGCGGGCGACGTCATTCCGCAGGTCGTTGCCCCCATTCCGGGCGCCAGGTCAGGCGCAGAGCGCATGTGGTTCATGCCGGACACCTGCCCGGTATGCGACACGCCCCTGGAGCGGCTTGAGGGAGAGGCAGACTACTACTGCGTCGCATCCGACTGCCCTGCACAGTTCATGCGCCTGGTCGAGCACTTCGTGTCGCGAAACGCCATGGACATCGAGGGCTTCGGCACCAAGCTCTCCATCCAACTGGTCGACACGGGCCTGGTCTCGACGCTCGATGACATCTTCCGGCTGGACCTCCCGGGTCTACTGGCACTGGATGGCTTCGCGGAAAGGAAGGCCATCAACCTGCTGGCCGGAATCGAGTCGGCCAAGAATCAGTCGTTGGCGCGACTTCTCTTTGGCCTTGGCATCCGGCATGTCGGACGGACGGTCGCAGAGATAATCGTGGCGGAGTTCGAGTCCATGGAGGCCATCGCGCGCGCCGGGAAGGAAGAACTGCTGGCTGTGGACGGCATTGGCGAGATCATCGCGCAGAGCGTGGTGGACTGGTTCGAGCGCGACCACAATCTGACGCTGGTCGAGAATCTGCGCACACTGGGGGTGAACACCGAGCGGTTCGCCAACGAGGCCCGTGCGATAGAGGAGAACTCGGAAGTCCCACTGGCCGGCAAGACGTTTGTGGTTACTGGAACCCTTGAAGGCCTTTCCCGAACGGATGCCCAGAACCGGATCAAGTCCCACGGGGGCAAGGTCACGGGGTCGGTAAGTGCCAAGACGGACTACCTCGTGGTGGGCGCCAATCCGGGGTCGAAGCTCGAGAAGGCCAAGACGCTCGGAATCACGGTGTTGGACCAGGCCGCCTTCGAGGAGTTGTTCCTTTGATGAATCGGCCGCATACTTTCCGTCGAGCCCGATAAACGCCCAAGCCGATGCTGACTTCCCTGGACTACCTCGTGCTCGGCGCGTACCTGGTCGGCGTCGCCGTCCTGGGTATTCGCATGAGCGGTCGGCAGGGGAGTGCCGCTG
>JABDJZ010000532.1 GCA_013003255.1 Rhodothermales bacterium | reverse complement strand
CGGTGGTACCGTACTTCCAGAAACTCCAGCGGGAGGGCGAGGAAGGCCGGCGGAAGATCACCCAGTTGACCCGCTACGGCACGATTGCCATTACGGCACTCCAGTCGATTGGATTTGCCATCCAGCTCCAGTACGGGGCTACGGGGTCGGCCATCATTATCGGAGATACGTTCTTTACCATCTCGACGGTCATTGTCCTGACCTCGGGTACCATCTTCGTGATGTGGCTTGGTGAGCGGATCACCGAGAGTGGCATTGGAAACGGTATTTCGCTGATCATCATGATCGGCATCATCGCCTACCTGCCGCAGTCACTCTTCAACGAGTTCGAGCTGTCGGGCAACTTCTTCATCTTCCTGCTTGAGATCGGCGTGTTTGCGCTCGTAACCGCAGGCGTTGTGATGGTGACCCAGGGCATGCGGCGTATTCCGGTTCAGTACGCCAAGCGTGTGGTTGGCCGCAAGGTCTACGGGGGAAGCACTCAGTACCTGCCGCTTCGCGTCAACGCCGCTGGCGTGATGCCCATCATCTTTGCGCAGTCCATCATGTTCGTCCCGGCCACGGTCGCGTCGTTCTTCCCGGAAAGCCCGATGATGCAGCAGTTCGGTCTGTTCTTCTCGGACATCTCCGGATGGGGCTACTCCACGGTCTTCTTCGTCATCTGTGTGTTCTTCACCTACTTCTACACCGCCATCGCGGTGAACCCGAAGGAGATGGCCGACACCATGAAGCGGCAGGGAGGATTCATCCCCGGCATCCGCCCCGGAAAGCAGACCAGTGAGTTCATCGACAACATCCTCACCCGCATCACGCTGCCCGGATCAATCTTCCTGGGCTTCGTAGCCATTCTGCCGGCCTTCGCCATGCAGGCGGGTGTGACCGCCGGTTTCGCCCAGTTCTTTGGCGGCACCAGCCTTCTCATTCTCGTCGGTGTGACACTGGACACGCTCCAACAGGTGGAGAGCCACCTGCTGATGCGCCACTACGACGGCTTCATGAAGAGCGGCAAGATCCGCGGTCGCCGATAGCAATCTGATGGTTCGCCACAAAAACGCACGTGAGATCGAAGGCCTTCGGGCAGCGGGTGACCTGGTAGGTCGTACGCTGGCTGAGGTGGCCCGTCACGTGGCGGTTGGGGTGACCACGCTTGAGCTTGACCGGGTAGCGGAAGCTTTCGTGAGAGCTCACGGCGCCGAGCCCGCCTTCAAGGGATACCGGGTGGGCCGCAACGTCTTTCCTGCCACGCTCTGCACATCGGTCAATGATCAGGTGGTGCACGGCATCCCGGACGATCGCCCGCTTGAGGACGGAGACCTGGTCTCTTGCGACTGCGGCGTCGTACTGGACGGCTTCTATGGAGACAGCGCCTTCACCTTTGCGGTGGGGACACTCTCCGAAGAGAACAGAAAGCTGTGCGTCTCCACCTACGAGGCCCTGCTGAAGGGTGTTGAGGCCGCACGCATCGGAAATCGGATCGGTGACATAGGTCACGCCGTGCAGTCCCACTGTGAAGCAGACGGCTTCGGCGTGGTCAGGGATCTGGTAGGGCACGGCATCGGCCGAAGCCTGCACGAGGAGCCGTCCGTCCCCAACTTTGGTCGCGCCGGAAGCGGACGGAAGATGAAGGACGGTCTCGTAATCTGTATTGAGCCCATGATCAACCTCGGTACAGACCGGGTGATTACGGGCTCGGACGGGTGGACCATCCGCGCTGCGGACGGAACGCCATCCGCCCACTACGAGCACATGGTAGCCATCCGAAAGGGAGGCACTGACGTACTCACCACGTTCAAGTACATCGAGGACGTGCTCGGTTCGGCACCCTATCAGGAGCCCAAACCGCACACAACCTCAACGGAGAGGCGCGAACCAATCGCAAATCATCCTGTATAATCTGTTCTGCACCAAATTTTCTGGGCGCCATGAAAGTCCGAGCAAGTGTGAAGAAGCGCAGCGCCGACGACAAGATCGTCCGTCGGAAAGGGCGCGTCTACATCATTAACAAGAAGAACCCCAAGCACAAGCAGCGTCAGGGTTAGGACATGCCACGAATTTCAGGGGTCGACGTACCACCCAACAAGCGTGCGGAAATCGCACTGACTTCCATTTTCGGCATTGGCCGTTCGCGGGCTATCGAGATCTGCGAGCGCGTGGGGCTGGACCCCAATGCCCAACCCGGTTCTTGGACCGATGAGCAGACGCGCCAGGTGCGTCAGATCATTGAGGACGAGTACCCGGTGGAAGGTCAGCTCCGCACCGAGGTGCAACTCAGTATCAAGCGACTGATGGATATCGGTTGCTATCGCGGTCTTCGTCACCGTCGCGGACTTCCCGTCCGTGGACAGCGCACGCAGACCAACGCGCGTACCCGCAAGGGTCGCAAAAAGACGGTTGCCGGTAAGAAGGCAGCTCCTCGCAAGTAACGCTGTGGTTGGCGGGATGCCTCGGCAGACCGCACGCCACTTTCGAATCAATTACCGCATAACAGCACATGGCTAAGAGACAGCGGAGCGGTAGTCGTACCAGGAAGAAGAACGTAGTCGTCGAGTCGAACGGTCAGGCGCACATCCGTGCCACGTTCAACAACGTCCTGATTACGGTCACCGACCAGTACGGCAACACGATCTCGTGGGCCAGCTCAGGGAAGATGGGATTCCGGGGAAGCCGGAAGAACACGCCCTACGCCGCCCAGGTAGCTGCCAGCGCTGCCGGTAAGGAAGCATACGATCTCGGCCTTCGTCGGGTCGAGGTCTACGTCAAGGGACCAGGATCCGGCCGTGAGTCGGCTATCCGCGCGCTTTCTTCCGTCGGACTGGAGATTGCCACCATTCGAGATCAAACACCGATCCCACACAACGGCTGCCGGCCGCCCAAACGTCGCCGCGTCTGACGCAGCGATGGGCAGAAGCCCGGTTACGCGAGGTCTACCGCTTATGCGGCGGGTGGCCCCGTACGTTTGTAACCATCCAAACGAGATAGGAAAACCATATGGCCCGATATAGAGGCCCAAAGCAGAAGATTGCGCGCCGCTTCAAGGAGCCGATCTTCGGCCCCAGCAAGGCGCTAGAGCGCAAGCCCAACCCCCCAGGACAGCATGGACGGGGTAGGCGACCGAAAGAGAGCGAGTACGCCATCCAGCTTAAGGAGAAGCAGAAAGCCAAGTACACGTACGGCCTGCTGGAGAAGCAATTCCGCAAGCTGTTCGAGAAGGCCGCCCGCAAGAAGGGCGTGACCGGTGAGAACCTGCTCTGCTTCCTCGAGGCAAGACTGGACAACACCGTCTTCCGTTTGGGCTTCGCCCGGACGCGCCGACAGGCCAGACAGCTGGTCACCCATGGTCACATTACCGTGAATGGGACGCTGCTGAACATCCCCTCTGCGCTCATGCGCTCCGGAGATGTCATTGCACTTCGTCCCAAGAGCCGGAACCTCGTCGTGGTTCGGGATGCCGTTCAGAAGACCCGTCGGTCCTTCCCCTGGTTGGAGGTTGATCGCAATCAGCTGACCGGCAAGTTCCTGGACTATCCCAATCGCGAGGACATCCCGGAGAACATCAAGGAACAGCTCATTGTCGAGCTGTACTCCAAGTAGTCCGTCCACGGTTTTTGGCTGAGCGCCCGGAGGCCAGATCCGGGCCCGTTCAGAACGCATACAACGAGCTGATATGAGTACATACTCACTCCAGATGCCCGAAGGCGTCGAAGTAGAGGAAGCAACAGATACCTACGGACGATTCGTCATCCAGCCGCTTGAGCGTGGCTACGGCGTGACGATCGGTAACGCGCTTCGGCGTGTTCTGCTGTCGTCCCTCGAGGGCATCGCCATCACGGCCCTTCGGGTAGACGGCGTCCAGCACGAGTTCTCGATGATCGAAGGCGTCACCGAAGACGTTGCTGACATCATCCTGAATCTCAAGGGCGTCCGTTTCAAGGCAGAAGAGCCTACGGACGGCAATATCCACCTCGTGGTCAAGGGCCCGGGCACGTGGACGGCCGGCGACATCGCCAAGGCCACCAGTGAGTTCGAGATCCTGAACCCCGAGCACCACCTCGCTACGCTGTCCGAAGACACCAATCTGTCGATTGAGCTGCGTATCGGTGTTGGTCGCGGATACGTCCCCGCCGGTGAGAACAAGCGCCCGGATGACCCCATCGGGGTTGTTGCCGTGGACGCCATCTTCACGCCCATCGAGAACGTCCGCTACAACATCACTCAGACTCGCGTCGGGGAGAAGATTGACTATGAGCGCCTGGCGCTTGAAGTGAATACGGACGGATCCATCCAGCCTGAGGATGCGCTTGAGCGCGCCGCGTCGATCCTCCGGGATCACGTGAACATGTTCATCAAGATGGATGCCGAGCCGCAGCCCACCGAGCAGGAGAAGGAGGTCGATGCTGAAGTCGCTCGTGTCCGCGAGCTGCTGAGCCAGTCTGTTGATGAACTGGACCTGTCGGTCCGCGCACACAACTGCCTGAAGGCCGCGAACATCAAGACCATTGGTGACCTGGTTCGTCGGGAAGAGTCCGAGATGCTGAAGTTCAGAAACTTCGGTCGGAAATCGCTCCAGGAGCTGATGCAGGTGCTCGAAGAGCGCAATCTGCACTTCGGTCTGGACGTCGACAAGTACCTCGAGTCAGTAAAGAACTAGTACACGCCCCGGGCGGGTACCAAGAGTTGATCGGGTAGATCATGAGACATCAGAATAAAATTGCCAAGCTTGGGCGCACCAGCTCCCACCGGAAGGCAACGCTGGCGGCAATGTCGACGGCGCTCATTACGCACAAGCGAATCACTACCACGCTGCCGAAGGCCAAGGCTCTTCGGACGTACGTGGAGCCGCTTCTGACTCGTTCGAAGGCCGATACGACGCACAACCGTCGTCAGGTTTTCCGCCACCTTCAGGACAAGTACGCGGTCACGGAGCTCTTCACGGAGATTGCCGGCAAGATTGCGGACCGTCCCGGTGGATACTGCCGCATTGTCAAGCTCGGCCGTCGCGAAGGCGACAGTGCGCAGATGGCAGTGATCGAGCTGGTTGACTACAACGAGTCCGGCGGTTCAAGCGCTGGCAGTGGTAGCAAGCGTCGCACCCGTCGTGGTCGCTCCGGTAGCGGCAAGGGCAAGGGCGCTGTTGCTTCGGCAGTCGCATCGGCCAAGGACGCCGCGGAAGCCGTGGCTGACAAGGTTGAGGATGCCGCTG
>JABDJZ010000520.1 GCA_013003255.1 Rhodothermales bacterium | reverse complement strand
CCGCTACCCTCAGCTCCAGTGGCCGCTCGAGCGGCCGCTTGGCCAGGGCACCTTTCTGTCCAATTACGTGGATGACGATCAGGGCCAGAATTCGGTGACCGACTACATGGGCGGTCACGATCATCTCTATGATGACCATCGCGGGACGGACATTGCCCTCTACAATTTCCGCATCATGGATCGCGGTGTTGCCGTCGTGGCGGCGGCCGGCGGAACTGTGATCGCGACCACGTACAACTTCGGCGACCGGAACACCACCACACCGTACCCCGATGGGGGCAACGGACTGTCGATCCAGCACGACGATGGCACCCGCGCCTTCTACTGGCACGTGCGGCAGAACTCCATTATGGTTGAGCCCGGCGAGCGGGTTGAGAAAGGGCAACCCCTGGCCTTTGTGGCCAGTTCGGGATGGACGCCCATTCCCCATCTCCATTTTGAGCTGTCGGGCGCCCGCGATCCCTGGGAGGGGACGTACCACACCCTGCCGACGCTTTGGGAGGATCAACCGGCGTATGTAGGCACCGCTCCCCTGTGGATCATGGATGCCGGTGTCTTCACGGTTGAGGCTGTCGGAGGCAACACGGGTGGAATCACGGACCGGGCCGTCAAGGAGCGCATCTCTCAACCCGCCCTCGTCGGCTCTTCCGAAAGCGAACTCTATGCCTGGGTCCAACCTCAAGGCAACTGGAATGACCGGTTTACGGTATCCCTCATTGATCCCGGTGGTTCGGTGGTCTCCGAGGATGGACAGGCGCTTGGTCGGAAGACCCGGTACGGATGGTTTGCCTTCGCCCTCGATCTCGGAGGGGAAACCCCACAGGGTTCATGGCGACTCCGGGTGTCCAATGGCGATGGCGACGTCCTGTTTGAGCAACCATTCGAAGTCGGCGACGAGACCGTGTACGGTCCGCGCTTCAGGCCGATAGCGGGCAGGTCCCTGAGAATGGGTGGCAGCGATTTCTCGGAGACGCTCTGGGCCGCCCCCGTGGGATCAACGGTCGGATATGAACTTATTGGCGCGCCGTCAAACGTGACGCTGGACGGTCAGGAAATCACCATCGAGGAGACCTCGGACCAACCGTTCCGATCGCGCTTTTTTCAGGTGGTTGCCACGGACGATGCTGCCAGAACGGACACCATGTGGTATCACCTCGTTGATCCCTCAAAGCCCTTCAATCCGGCACCTGGAAGCACTGCCCAGGAGGACCGGGAGATATCTACACCAGGATTCCGCCTCTCCCAAAACCATCCGAATCCGGTGATGGATTCTACCACGATCGAATTCGCTTTGGACGAGGCCCTCTCGGTACGCTTGACCGTCTTCGACATGCTGGGTCGGGAAATCCGGACACTGGTGAACGAAGTGAGGCTTCCCGGGCTACATCGGGTTGGCTTTGACTCACGGGGGTTGCCCAGCGGCAGCTACGCGTACGTCCTTGAAACGCCCAGGGGGCGCGCTTCCCGACAGTTCTCCATCATTCGGTAGCCTGCTTCCGGGTCGAGCCGCTCAGTTCCGAACGGTCAGCCCCTGGTAGATGGGGTCTGCGTAGTGCCCCGACTCCTGATAGTCCCGGTTGTACACCTTTTCGCCATCGACCATTCGGTACAGGTAGGGCGACAGCATCAGTCGCTCGTGGTGCCAGCGTCCTTCTTCGCCCGCCGGGATCTCGGTGCCTTCGCCGTAGACCATCAGCCCACCCTCGGCATCCACCTCGTGGGCAGGATTGATGTCCCGGTACTCGTGACTCACGTTGATGAGCTTATGGCCCAGTTCATGGGCGATGATTTTCTGTGACTTGAAGATGTTCTGGACGGTGATCACTCCGCGCAGGCGCCGGGGAATCCGGTCTTCCAGGGTGTAGCTCGGGAAGGAAAGTGCGTTGGTGGGATCGGAGCGGATCTCCCAGTCGCCCGAGTCCTGCTGCTCGTACCAGTTCATGATCACGTCCTCCATGCCCACCAGATAGACCGTCCGGTCATTGGCCGGATCAGGCTCGATGATGGCCTCGAACATGGCCTCGGCCTCCGGAGACAGCGCACTGCGCTGCTGGCGACTCTTCTCGTAGAGGTCGTCGATGTCGCCGGCCGGGCTCCCGAGCATCACGTTGGACTCAATCTCGAGATCATCCGTATTCACCTCCACCAGCCGAATCCACATCAGGTTCAGGTTCACCCCGACTCCGGCGAAAACCTCCCTCGCCAACTCGTAGCGACGATGGATCTCGTCCTGCGGCATCCGCTCATTGTAGCGTTCGCTATCGGTTTCGATGAGGTACATCCCGATATCGACGGTCGGCATGTCTCCCGCATCACGATTCAGTGATGCGGTATCCAGTTCCTCAACCACCCGGGCGGTGACCGGCGCGGCGTTCGTATCTGCGCCCGGCGCGGATTCCTCGGCAGGCGCACAGCCCAGCACGAACAGCGAGATCACGAGAGGGACGTACTTGATCATGGCGGATAGTCAGTTAAGCGGCCGCAACGGCATGTCGGGCCCGCGTTGCAGCCAGTTCTCGGCGGGATAGTGGCACTCCCGGTCAATCACGTGGAGGGTGTAGGCGTGCCGGGAGCGTGCCGAGCGATTCGGGCCGCTG
>JABDJZ010000515.1 GCA_013003255.1 Rhodothermales bacterium | reverse complement strand
CTCGGCCACGGTCAACAGAGGCTGAGGCGGGGCATTCTCGTCGGGTGGATCCGCCCCGGTGACCTCGGCTACTGCGCGAGCGAGAAGGCGCATCCCGGGCTCATTCACGGTCACGTCCAGTCCTCTCATGAGGTCTCGCACCCAAGCATCTCCCTGCAGCCGATTCCGGCGAATGCGTGCCCGCCCTTCAATGCTCTCCCGGCGACGCAGAAAGTCCTCCTCGATCAGTAGCGGGTTGCGGAGACGCTGCTCCACGCGCACGATATGCCATCCGTGCTCACTGCGAACCGGGGGAGATGGCGTCCCGACAGGCAAGTCAAAGACGGCCTCCGCTACGGCATCATCCATCTGCCAGTAGGTGGCCTCCCCGAGAAACCCGGCCAATGTGTCGTACTCAGCGGTGTTGAATACCTCGTTGGCCAATTCAACGAAATCACGCCCCTGGTCCAGTTGGGCATAGGCGGCTCGCGCCATCTCTGGATCTCGGAAGAACAGCTGCCGAAGCACCAGCGTCTGCTGGCTCTTTTCATAGGCATCACGCACGTCTGCCTGAGACAGGGCCGGCAGCATCTCGGCATACTCCCGCTCGAAATACCGGGCGCCGGCCGCCATCAAGCGGTGACGCTCCAGGTGTGCCTCATATTCGGAACCGGTACCGATTCCCGTTTTGCGGGCCTCCTCCGCCAATAGCCTTTCCTGGATGAGTCGATCCAGATGGGCCCTCCGGGCGATGGGGGTATCGTTGGAGCCGCTCGCGAGCAGGTACTGCAGGTACGATCGGTTGAACCTGGCCACCGTGATGGTGCTATCGCCGACCCGTGCCAAGACTGCCTCGCGGTCATCAGGCTCGCCCCCTTCCATCCACAACCAGGTTGCTGCGAGCGCCAGCGCACCCAGCACCAACAGAATGATTCCTCTTCTCGTTCGCATTGCGCTCCCTATCCACCTCGAACTGGATTGATCCCCTCGCCTTCAGCAAGAAAGGGGCGGGCGCAATGCACCCGCCCCTTTCAGGACTGAGAGAGCCGATCCGCTAGCGGATCAGTGTCATCTTGCGACTCTGCACGAAGCCTTCCGCCTTCAGGGTGTAGATGTACACACCGGAAGTCAGGTTGCTTGCATCAAAGTGCACTTCGTAGGTGCCCGGCGTCTGGGCTCCGTTGACCAACTGGGCAACACGCTGTCCAAGCATGTTGTAGACCTCGAGGGTCACCTTGCCCGACTGTGCCAGGTCATAGCGGAATGTTGTGACCGGGTTGAACGGGTTGGGATAGTTGGCGTGCAGCTCGTACTGCCCCGGAACCTCCGAAGAGACGTTCTCAACGCCCACGGAGTAGCGATTGCCAATCCAGTTGTAGTGCCAGTTGGCAGGGCTCTGCCAGGAGTTGTCGTCGTTGAACGGCGAGTAGGTCAGGATGGTCTCCCGGTTCTCGCCTCCCGGCGCGGTGTCATCGTCAAAGAGCACGATGTCCATCGGGAGCCACATTCCCTCACGAGGAGAGAACTTGTCCTGCCCGTCCACCTGGAGCGAGTCCAGCGGGATTTTGGCCTCCACCACCCAGCCACCGGAGCGGGCACCGTGGTAGTAGAACTCCGTGTTGTTGTCGGCTGAGAACGCATCGGAGATCGCGTGGGAGTACATGTTGAACTTGTAGTCCGGCGTCGCTCCCGACATGTAGCCCGAGTGTTTGCCAGCACGTCCGTCGTACAGGCCGATATAGAACTCGGCACCATCGTACATCCATTGATTGGCGGAGCCTGGCTCAGGTACCGGGTCATGGATGTCGTCGGTCACATCGATAGCGATGTACAGATTATCGCTGTCAATGCTCACGTAGGCATCCGCGGAGAGGTCGGTGGCGTCCGCAGGTGCCTGGGTCGGCCCAGCCACGTGTCCGACGCGGGTGCCGGCTTCCAGACGAATCGGCGTGATGCCCGCGAACTCCGAAAGGTCACCGTCAGCCGTGAAGCTGACCGTGGTGTTCGAGATGGTGGGAACACCGAAGGCCGTGTTTGTCACCGAACCGGCTGAGGCAGGACTGCCGACGTTTCCAGCCGCGTCTGTCGCGGCTACAGCGTAGTAGCGCGTCAGTTGGGCGTCTGCTGCCGGGTAGTACAGCGCATCCACGTACACCTCGACGCCCTCGTCGACCGAGGCCAGGAGGTTGACGCCGTCCGCGGTCACATCCGTGATCTCTCTGTCGCTCCAGTAGAGCGTGTAAGATTCGCCGTCTTCGCCGGCCACATCACCCCAAGTGATGATGTTTTCGTACTCAGCTCCGGTGGTGGCAGCAACGCCAGCCGGCGCGTCAGGCGCGGTATTGTCCGTTTGCTGGAAGCCGTACCCGGTGAGGCGATCAAAGAGAATCGACCCTGTGGTCGTAGTTCCCTCGCCGGCGTAGAAGACAAACTGGACGCGGACAATGTTGTTCGGGTTCAGCACGCCGTCATCGGCGCAGTTACACCAGGATGGTATCGTCATCTCGCTAAACGGAACAAGGAAACGATTCCAATTGCCGCTGTCATCCACCATCACGTCCGTGCTTTCGTAGATGAAGAGCTCGTCCCCGTCGAAGACGCGGACGCCGAAGGTCCCGCCGTCGCTGGCGGGCGTGAGGACCTTGTAGAACACACTGAGGTGCGTTCGGGCGGCCATCTCGCCAAAGGTTGCCGCTCCGTCGGGCTCCCAGAAAAGGTCAAGCTCACCGCCCCAACCCTGGTCGCCAACTACCGTGTAGTCCACCTGCATTGAGGATGCGTCCAGGATCTTGTCGTCCGTATTGAGGGCAACCGTATAGCTGCCACCGTTTGACTGTAGCGTTTCCGTTGTAGGGGCAGCCTCAAAAGAGGAGATCGTGTTGTAGCGGACACCTTCCACGCGGAAGTTGTCCCAGACCACCGTACCGGCCACCGTAGAGTCCCCCGAAGAGGCTCCGGCGGGTGCGACGAACTCGAGCTGGAAGCCACCGATCTTGTCGAGATCCAGCTGATCATTGCCCGTTATGCCGCTCCATCCGGGCCGGTTGAATCCGCCGGAGCCACAGCATCCGGCAACCGTCTCAAGAGGCACCGAGAAGGTGTTCCAGCCCGGCTGGGCCTCCAGCATGGCGCTGTCTTCAGCATACCAGTCCTCGAATCCGGCCTCAACACCACCATCACTGGCATCGTTGATCTTGAAGCGGAACAGCGACCCTTCGCCAGTTGGCGTCAGATTGTTGTAATCGATGGAAAGGTGGGTGAAGTCAGAGAAGTCATAGTAGTTACCCGCGGCCATGACCGAATCCGGGAGCCGGTGCTGGAACGCAGACGAGCCGCCCCAGGACTGGTCCGAAAACACTGACCACTCAATGACGACGGCCGAGGCGCCCTCGGGATTATCATTGGCAAGGGAAGAGTAATCGGCCAGAAGCGCGTAGTCGCGGCCTCCCTCATTGAAGTCCCAGCACGGCGGTGCCTGCGTGGAACAGTCGGAGTCCGGCTCCCAGAAGCCGTACTGGCCCCAGAGCGTGGTGTCTTCCTGAATTGAGTTGAATCCGGAAATCAGCGGGACACTTGGCGCCCCGTTCCAGATTGACGTGCCGTCACCCTTCTGGTAGATGTCCTGCGCGGACGCCAGAGAGGCGCCAAGCAAGGCAATCGCAGCAAAAGCAACGAGCCTGTTAGTAATCGGTTTTGTCATGGTTTCCTCCGTGAGGTGGTGAGGCGGGTGTAGTGCCCCGGGGGGGAAGTGATCTATGTGAGAATGACACGCAAGGTCAGAATCCGATGCGGAAGTCCAGCACCGAAACGTTGCCCAGCACGTCGAATGGGATGTAGCCAAAGTCCGCACCGAAGCTGGTGCGGCCTATGCTGGTGGATAGCCCACCGCCCACTGCCCAGTGGTTCTGGACCTGGTCGCCGAGCGCTGCATCTTTGTATCCGAGCCTCAAGTCCAGGGCCACGGGACCGGCATCGTACCGGGCTTCAGTTCCCAGATCCACGTTGAGCTCGTTGTCGTTGGTCTGATGGGCGTCGGCGAGGAGTTCCAGCGTGAAGGCGCTGGTCTGGACGACGGGAAGCGCCGTGCCGAACTTGAACGACAGAGGAAGACTCCACGCCGTGGTCTCTAGCGTGGCCGGCAGTGCTTCGTTGGACCCCGAGTGCGTCGGGTCGATGTCGACGAAGACCCGTCCGTTGACGCCCTCCATTCGCATCAAGCCGCCGAAGTTCATGATGGATGCGGCAATGCGCAATCCGTTGAAATAGTCCGAAACCAGGACAAACCCTATGTCGAACGCCATGGTCGAGGCCGACATGTCGTAGATGTTCTGCCGAATCCACTTGCCCGTGCCCCCGATGAAGAACCGGTCGGTAAGCGGCTGCGCATAGGTAAGCCCGATCACGAGGTCGGAAGCTCCGAAGGTCTCACCGGTCCCATCCGGAAGGTTCACTGTCCGCACGTCCATTCGGCCGTAGTCCAGCTGCGCCAGGCTGATTCCAAAGGCACCCGACCCCATCACTGGAATCACAAGGCCGAAGGCATTCAGATCCGTATCGACTATCCAGTCGGCGTGCGAGAAGAACACCGAGCCACGCTGGCCGCCTGGGCCCCGGAGGGCGGCTCCGGCCGGATTCCAAAGCAGTGCGTCCGCGCCGGTGGCCGACGCCGTGTACGCATGCCCCAGGGCCGAGCCCCGTGCGCCCATCCCGAGTGTGAGGAACGAGGCCGCCGACGTTGCCACCCGGCTCTGAGCCAGGACCGTCTGCGAGATCGTCGCAGTGACGAGGAGCGTCAGCAGGACAAGTCCAGCCGCGCGCGAGGGACGAAGCAACCTGCGCTGTGCCATGAGAGTGCTGATGCCGGTCATTTGATGAGCGCGAATTTTCCGACGGTTTCGCCGATTCCTTCCGCCTTCACGTGATAGAAGTAAACGCCGAAAGCAACGTCCTGTCCGTTTTCTGTCTGAAGGTCCCACCAGGCAGAGCCGTTACCGCCGAATCCATCGTGCTCGATGGTTCGGACGAGCTCGCCCCGGACCGTAAAGATCTGGATCGTGCACTGCTCCGGAAGGTGGATGAACTGAATCAGCCGTGGGCCGCGTCCCTGAATCTGAGTCTGACGTTCCCAGGAAGCCGCCACCACGTACGGATTCGGGACAACTGCAATCTTGTCCAGCTCAGCCCGTGCCGAATCGGCGTCCACGTAGGCACTTCGCAGGGAGAACTGAAAGAAGTCCTGTCGCGAGAATGGGCGTTGCGTTCCGATGTAGACCTTGTCTCCGGCCTCGGGCATGACACTCTCGCCGAATGCCGTGAAACCCAGGACGTAGCGGTTTCGCCAGACGAATCCCCCCGGATCTGAGACCACGAACAAGTCCTCGTGGAAGTCCACCGTACCGTTGTCATTGACATCCCGCACCCAGATGTCGCACGCCAGGTCCAGGGTCTCGTTGTGGCAGACCATGGGCAGATCAACTGCGCGAAGATGACCGGCGAGGCGCCGGTCGGGCGTGGTGTAGATTTCGTCAGAGAATGTGACGGAATACTCGTAGGGCGAGGCGACGAAGCGAGGCGAATCGTCGACTTCGATGGTCACGAACCAGTTGGTGTCCATTCCCGATAAGGCACCGGGGAAGCGACTGTAAACAGGTTCGTCATCCTCATTTGTGCCCTGCCAGCCCACCCGGGACTCATCGATGGCAACCTCATCGTTGTTGATCCGAATCACAAAGCCATCGGCCGACGGCGTCTCTTCCACCAGCGTGGACTTCGGAATCAGCGCGATGTTGTCGGTCACGTTCTCAAGCTTGTATCCGGTCGTCCGGTAGATGTCCGCGAATGCGGCCGTGGTATCGAAGAACGAGACCTTATAGACCTTGTCCGGATCGATTGCGGATTCATCCACCACATTGACGGAAAT
>JABDJZ010000514.1 GCA_013003255.1 Rhodothermales bacterium | reverse complement strand
GTCTTCATCGGCGGTGCCGTGGTCCAGTGGCTGCGGGACGGCCTGGGGCTCATTGATTCGGCCTCGGAGATAGAAGAACTCGCCGCCCCGGACAACGGGGGCGTTTACCTGGTCCCCGCATTCGTGGGTCTCGGAACGCCGTACTGGGACCCGTATGCCCGGGGCACCATGGTGGGCCTGACCCGCGGGACCACCCGTGCCCACATTGCCCGCGCGGCACTGGAGTCCATTGCCTATCAGTCGACCGACGTCATCACGGCCATGCAACAGGATGCGGGCCTCGATCTGACCGAGCTTCGCGTGGACGGCGGCGCCACGGCAAACAACACCTTGATGCAAATTCAGGCGGACCTGCTGAACACCGCCGTGGTGCGCCCCGCCGTCAAGGAGACCACCGCGCTCGGGGCTGCCTACCTGGCAGGCCTCGCCGTCGGGTATTGGAACTCAACCGACGAAATCGCGGACCTCTGGGAGGAGGACCGCGTGTTTCAACCCAACATGGAAGCGGTCCATCGGGACGGCTTGCTGCACCACTGGAGCCGGGCCGTGGAACGTGCCCGAGGATGGATCACTGACCCGGAAGAAGCATGAATCGCGACGCCCTGATTCCCCAACTTGAAAGCCCTGAAGTCTGGGACATCGTCATCATCGGCGGTGGCGCCAGTGGGCTGGGAGCAGCCGTGGAGGCCGCCTCCCGGGGCTATCGAACCCTGCTGTTGGAGCAGGACGATTTCGCCAAGGGCACCAGCAGTCGCTCCACCAAGCTGGTTCACGGAGGCGTGCGCTATCTCAAGCAGGGTAACGTGACCCTGGTGCTGGAGGCGCTTCGTGAACGCGGCCTCCTGATGCGCAATGCCCCGCATCTGGTGGGTCACCTCCCCTTCATCGTCCCGAACTATGACTGGTGGGAAGGCCCCTTCTACGGAATCGGCCTCAAGGTGTACGACATGCTCGCCGGCGACCTGGGCCTGGAGGCCTCCCGGCATCTTTCTCAGGAGGAGACCCTGGAACAGATCCCCACGCTGGAGCCGGAAGGACTCCGCGGCGGGGTGATCTACTATGACGGGCAGTTTGACGATGCCAGGCTTGCCATCAACCTGGCCCAGACGGTGGTGGATCTGGGCGGCGTGGTACTGAACCGTGTTCGGGTGTCCGGGCTCACGAAGCGCTCCGGCCTGATTCAGGGTGTCGTGGCGCAGGACATGGAGGCGGATCAGGAATACACCCTCAACGCACGGGTCGTGATCAACGCCACAGGCGTTTTCACGGACAGCGTCCTCCAGATGGATGATCCGGCCGCCCGGCCCATTATCCAGCCGAGCCAGGGCGTCCATATTGTCCTGCCACGCAAATTCCAACCGGGCGAATCGGCCATCATGGTGCCCAAGACCGATGATGGCAGAGTCCTGTTTGCCGTGCCGTGGTATGACCGGGTCATCGTCGGTACCACGGATACGCCCGTTGAAGCTCCTGCGCTGGAGCCCCGCGCACTCCCGGACGAAATCGAGTTTCTCCTGACCCACGCCGCCCGATACTTGACCATGGACCCCGAGCCCTCGGATGTCCTGAGTGTTTTTGCAGGCCTCCGGCCACTGGTACGCGCAGACGATGCGGAGAACACCGCTGCCATCTCGCGAGACCATTCGGTGATCGTGTCGCCGTCCGGACTGGTCACGCTGACCGGTGGCAAGTGGACTACCTACCGCAAGATGGGCGAGGACGTGGTGAACCAGGCCGCCGTGGTCGCCGGCCTTGCCGAGCGCCCCAGTGTGACCCAGAAGCTGCGGCTCCACGGATGGATCACGAATTCAGCCGAGCGGTCCGGCGAGTTGTCCGAGTACGGATCAGATGCCCCCGCCATCCAGAGGCTCATTGAAGAGCGTCCCGACCTGGGTCAACCGTTGCACGAAACGCTCCCCTACGTCGGGGCAGAGATCGTCTGGGCGGCCCGTCACGAAATGGCGCGCACGGTGGAGGATGCCCTGTCCCGCAGAACCCGGGCGCTCCTTCTGGGTGCTCGCGCGGCCGCAGAAATAGCCCCCCATGTAGCGTCACTGATGGCGAAGGAACTGGGCCGGGATGCTGCCTGGGAAGCGGAACAGGTGGACGCTTTCAGGGCGCTGGCCAGCGAGTACGTGCTATAGCGCGAGCCGCCGCGTCTTCTTGGCTCCGGCCCGGCATGGGAGGAGTGCATGGACCTGCCTGCCGCCGCCCTGGAGCGCGGGTACCTATCGAAACGTCCAGGAAAGCCCCAACCGCGGGCGGAAGCCGCCGAGGTCCAGCCCACCTTCCAGGGCCACGCCCCCTGAACTCTGGACGAGAGCTCCCACGATTACGATAGGTTTCGCCTCGATGGTGTCCCCGAATTCGGTGAACCAGACATCCAGGCCGACAACCGGGTGAAGGCTGCCCATGACGGGCCGAAGTACGCCCGAAATGCCGACGATGAGGCGCTCGTCCCCCCCGCCTGTAAGTACATCGGAACTGAAAGCGGCGTGGATCATGGCGCCTCCGCGCTCTGAGATGCGCCCAGCACTCAACCCAATCGGCGCATCCTGGGGGTAGCCGTAGTAGCCGATTGTCCCGCCGAAATAGGCCAGAGCACCGATGGCAGCCGCTGCTCCCAGCGCTGGCCCGAGCAATTCGCGATCATCATCGTCGTCGTCATTGCCGCCCTTTGGAAACAGGCCGCCGCGCTTTCGTCCCGTGCGCGAGTCTCCTGATCCTGTGTCAGCGTCTCCGGAGGTCGTCGAGCCGGTCCGACCGGATGATCGTGTTTCGCCAGCTGACGTCTCTCCGGCTTGTCCCGTGGAGGTGGAGCCATCAGTGGAGGTCGTTGTGGTGCCCGCATCACGCCCTCCTCGAGTACGCCTGGACTCCTCGTCGGTCGAAGCCCTGCCAATCTCTGTGCGGGGACCCCGGTTGCCGCTGCGGACCGGCGTCCCACGACTGCGCCCGCCTCCGATATCCCAACCGATCCAGATGCCGACGTCCGGCGTGTAGATGGTCCTTCGTCGTGGTGGACGTCGGGTCACGAGCACTTGCTCCTGCACTTCAACCGGTGCCGGCGCCTCAAACGCTACCGAGATGATGTCCAGATCGGCCAATTCGAACCCATCGGCGAACGCCGTCTCGGCCTCGGCTGCTGTCATTTCCTCGAACACGTCGCCCCAGTCCTCCACGTCGGTGGAGAACTCGTAGACGAACCCGCCACTCGGCAACCAGAGGCTGTCCAGCGAGAGCACCAGGTCGCCCTGCTTCTCGCCCGAAACCAGGACGTTTGCATGAAGGTCAATCGCCGACATCCAGACGGAATCGGGCATGGACTCAACCAGAGCGCCG
>JABDJZ010000504.1 GCA_013003255.1 Rhodothermales bacterium | reverse complement strand
GATGGTCGAAGGCCTCCCACTCCACATACTGGTCTCCGAACTCCAGATAGTCGTCGAAGAAGTAGTTACCCTTCTGGCCCGCGATCGGGCTGTCCGGATCCTGCCGCTGCTGCTGGAGCTTGGGCGAGTTGTAGTACTGCCCGCCGGCCCAGAGTTCATTTGAGAAGGAGACAATGCCCAGCCCGTCGTTGGTCCAGTCAATGAACCCACCGTGCACGGTGTACAGACCGCTCCAGATCACGATGTAGTCGTAGTAGGGCAGCATCCGCTCACCCTGCTCTCCCAGGGCATCGTAGAGTGCAATGTCCTCGCGGGGATAGCGTCCCTGCCATTCGGCGCCGGGACCACGCAGCAGCATGCCGCCCGTGTTGTGGTAGGACTGGACGCCAGCAATGTTGGGATGACTTACCAGGAAGTCATTCACGGCGCGCGCCGAAGGCAACTGGAACGGATAGTCCATGGAGCCGCCCTGGATGTAGTTGGGCTGCCAATCGGAGGCCCAGTTTCGGTTCGGGTCGTAGCCACCGGGGCCGTCTTCGTTTACGCGGCCGTCGCCATCGTTATCGATGCCTTCGCGCCCGAGGATGATCCAATCGCCCTTCTCCCCGGCCGGGACCGGCTCCAGAATGCGGTGGTCATCGTGGCTGATCCGATGCGTGCCCTCGCCGGGGACATACTTGCGGATGGTGTCGACAATCCCGTTTCCGTTCAGGTCATCGGGCCCGTCCTCGTCATACAGGCCGTCGTTGTCACTGTCTACCGGCACGTGGCCGGTCCGCGCACCGGAGCCTGTGTCCTCGAAGAAGTACTGCCGACCATCCGGATTGACCGTGGGCACCATGTAGAACACGCGTTCATCCACCAGGCGCGTGACCATGTCGATGCGTCCGTAGTTCTCCATCAGGTACCAGATGGTGTAGAGACTGACCTCTGCACCCTGGATCTCGTTGCCGTGCACGTTGGCTTCGATGTACATGGCCGCCTTGTCCATCTCATCCCCCGTGTCCGGGTTGTTGATGGTCATCAGCATGATATCCCGCCCGCCGTAGCTCTGGCCGAGTGAGGAGTAGGTCAGGAACTTGGGGAACGCCTCGGCCAGCCGAAGCATGTCCACCTTGAGTTCGTCGTAGTCGTGCCAGCGGTTGAAGTCTATCTGGATCTTGTGCTGGGGATCAGAGGCGCGCTGTGCGGAGGCAGCGGGCACGAAAAAGAGCGCCGCTAGGGCGAAGGCAATGAATCGATTCATGGTCGTGCGTCGGCTGGGCGTGGAGGTGTGCGGTCGATGGCTCATCATTGCAACCTCAACGTCCTGGTGTCACTGCCGCCTTTTTGCGAGACTACCCGCAGATCAATGGAATCCCCACGGCTGCCGCGGATGATCCACTCGAACGATTGTCTCCGGCCTGATCCGTCCGTGGCCTGGAAGAAGCTGGTCTTGGCTGATCCGGACAGCAGGTCCTCCGGGTCAATTCCGAGTTGGACCATGGTTGGCCGCACGGAGCGCGACCGGACTCCGTGTGCTGTGGAAGTCGGCAGGAAGCCGCTGTTCTCCACCTCGGCGGTGATGCGGAAGATGCCGCCCCCCTCGTCCGTGACCATGGCTTCTGCGATGTTGACATCGGCAAAGAGTCCTGTGATCTCCGTGATGAAGGCGCCGTGTTTGGGCCCAAGTTCTTCGACCACCGACATGGGCGGGTTCACCGCGTGATACGGTTTGAATCCGCCGATCTCCACCGTGCCGAGCTCAGGATGATCATGCTCGGCCCAGTTGACGAATCCGTCGATTCCGTGTGCATCCATCCACTTCAGGAGTGAGGCGTCGACGGAGGAGCCGCCACCCCGGGCCATTCTGGCGCGACCTCCACGCGCCGCGCCTTCGCCGTCTCCGGACGCGGCTGAGGAGTCCGCCTCAGCTACCGGGGCCCATCCCGGCGTCGAGAATGAGGGCACGCCGAACTGGTAGTATCCATACTGGAACAGGGCTCCTTCGGGCTTTCGAATGGGCGCCACGCTGGAGAGTCCAGTGGCCTCTTTGTAGAGCTCGCTGACTTTGCTGAAGTAGGGCAAGTCAGATCGGTTGACAGTGGTTGCAGGACGCTGTCCACCGCCCCCACGCGAGGTGTTCGCCTGGCCCTGCTGGCCGAATCCACCAGGGCCGCCGAATCCACCGAACCGGCGGGTCTGGGTGGCAAATACGCCGACATCGCGGGCGCCGTCGTTTGAGGCATTCGCGAAGCTCCACAGGTC
>JABDJZ010000495.1 GCA_013003255.1 Rhodothermales bacterium | reverse complement strand
TGCCAGCCCCAGGACCCCTAGCATCAGCCAGCCCATCGCGAAGCCGTCAAGAAACAGGTGCAGCGAGGTCTGAAACCAGACTGGATTTGGTGGATCAATCGCCTGAATGATGCCCAGACCCCAGGCACCCAGCGAGGCCAGTACCAGCAGGGCGAACGCCGCATCGAAGAAGGGGCGTCCGAAGGCATTGGGGGAAGTCCGACGGGCTCGCCGGTAGTGGGCCACTGCGAAGTACCAGGCGATCAACGCCGATGTCGAGATGCTGATGGATATGGGAAGGCGCATTGAGCCCATCTGGGCGAAGGCGTATCCGGTCAGGAGAAAGGGCACGTATGAGGCGAATCCCAGGACCAGAAGGACGGCCAGGATGCGTGTCGGCGGATCAAGCCCAAGCCGCCTGTAAATCAGGAGGACCAACGCCGGCGTGACCCATGCGAAGTACATGAGGTGCGAATGCGCGTGCCGCACGTTTTCCAGCTCGAAGGGGAGGGGCCAACCCAGATGGAGCATCCCCCGTAGGGCCGTGCCGGTGGCGGCAGCCAAGACCAGGGCGGCGAGTGAGGCGCGCCAGACTATTCGATCCACGTAACCGTGGGTCAGGCGGTGGCGCGCTGCTTGCCGGAAGGCTGAAGCGCCCTCACCAGCCACAGCGCCACGAGGGCGAGAGGAATCCATCGCAGACCCAACGCCGTGGTGGCCGGCAGTCCAAACGCCTCCGCACTCGCCGGTCCTGCAAACCAGTAGTAGACTCCGATGGCCGCGGCGCCTAATACAGGAGCCGCCGCCCTCGTCGACGGATTGACCACCAGAAGAATCGCGCCGACGACCACCAGCGAAACAACCGCTGGCCCAAGAACCGTTGTGTATACCGAGGCCCACTCAGCTAACGCCATATCCTGCGTCTGGAAGTACCCCCAGATGAATCCGGGGAACGCTGCTGCAAACAGGCCCATGGGCGTCTTGAGCCAGTCGCGTCCGGTTCGGGTCCCGTTTCCGGCACCGATGGCGCGCGGCTGGTCGAGGTCGATGCACGTCTTGGTGACGCAATGCGCGCATGGGACACACCGCGGATTTCGAACCCAGAGAAGGGGGGACTGGCCGTACAGCTTCTCGACCGGGAGGACTGGACAGATGGAGTTGCAGAACCCTGCCTTGACCCGAAACAGCCGACCCCCGACGAACGCCAGCGCCACAATGGCCACCAGGGTGATGGCCAGCGCGGGGCCGTTCTGGTTGAGAAACAGGCGTCTGGCGGGAACGAGCACCAACAGAAGCACGATACCGATCCATGCCGCCTGGTTCATGGCCTTAGGTGAGAGCACACGCCCTTTGGCGGGGGCCTTGAACGTATTGGCCGTGGCGATTGGGCAAATGCCCCTCCACAGGCCTGGGTTGATCAGGAAGGACGCAGGAAGGAGAGGCACCACGGCGAACCAGGCGATCTTCAGCGTTAGTTCCGGCGCGAGAAAGAGGCCTGCCAGTACGGCCGCCGTCACGGCGAGCGCTGTGACCTGAGCAGCGGTCCAGAGGGCAGAGCCCCCGGGGCTTAGTGGTGTGGCCAGTGTTGGGCTTTTCATGTCACAGGCTGGAAATGTGGAAGCTCAATTCGGAAGCAGGTAGTCTATCACCTCGGCGGCAGAGTAGGAGGTTCGTCCATCCAGAAACGTCCCCAGGTGCGCGAGGTCATCGCCACTGGTCACGAAGGTCGGCTCGCTTGATCCGTCCTCTCGTAACTGAGCCAATCCGATGTTGGCGAGGAGAGAATTGCAGAGGCACCTTCGCCCCACGGTCTCCTCCACGGCTCCACCTGCGGCCACGAAGCTGGCTACCGGTTCGGCCGGACAACGGTAGGCCAGCCGTCCGTCGACATTTTGCACGGCAGTTCGGAGGTAGCCCAGGTCGCAGATCCGCTCCCGGGCGTCATAGATGTCTGGTGAGGAGACGCTTTCCGGAATATCAACCGCTTTGAAGGGGAAGCCCGTGGGCGATGCGCGGTCATCCGTGCGGACATCAACGGACTCCGACTGGCACCGCTGGACTACCGAGTCCTTGATGGCCTCCGATAGCCCCGATTCCTGACAGTATGCAAAGAGGGTTGCTACCTGAACACCCGATGCTCCGGACGACAATGCGCGCTCCACCTGATCTGGGCGGCCCATGCCACCGGCCACCCAGAAGGGAAGCCCTTCATCGGCCACGCGGTCCAGATTGACCTCGTCCCGGGGGCCGTAGACGGGCTCGCCGCGGTCGTTGAAGGACTTCCTGCCTCGTGGAGGCGCGTTGTGACCGCCGGCAGTCGGCCCCTCAATCACGAAGCCGTCGACGCGGCCGTTGGCCTTGCGTGCCATTACGGTGACCAGCGAGTTGGAGGCCACGATCGGCAGGAAGGCGGGACGTTTCAGGTCGCTCGGAGACTGCAGTCCACAGGTGGCCGGGTCGAATTCCAGTTCGACGACGTCAGTCGACGAGGAGCCCCCAACGTCCAGGCGAAGCCCCGCCGGGAGTCCGGAGGAAAACCGGTCCAGGACCCCGGGGATATCTCTGGGAATGCCTGCGCCCATCAGGACGTAGTCGACGCCGGCGAGCATCGCTCCGTAAAGGGACGGGAGGGTCGGCATCTGGATCTTTGCGAGGTAGTTGATCCCGACGGGGCCCTGGTGTCCTTCTCGGGCGAGGAAGACTTCCACGAAGTTCGCCGCGACGGTGAGTTGCTGCTTGAAAGCTGTGGCAACGCGGCGGTACATCGGGATGAGATCATAGGGCGCTCCAGGCTCCCGACCTGCGGGGAGG
>JABDJZ010000486.1 GCA_013003255.1 Rhodothermales bacterium | reverse complement strand
CATTGTGCGCTTCCCGCGTTGGGATAATGTTGGGCCACGGCTGCAGCGCGGTGTCTCCAGAGAAACTGCTCTCCGACGCGCTTCCTGCCGGCGTCACCCAGGTGGGCCCGCAGCGGGCGGTCTTCGGCCAGTCGGTCCGTGGCACGCGCGAGCCCTCGAACTGCGGCGCCTCGATTCGGAGAGGAGACAGGCAGCCCGGCCTCGCCGGTTAGCACGGCAGGACCGTTCCCTTCCAGTGTGATGACGGGCTTGCCCGCTGCCATGGCTTCCAGGCAGACCATGCCACCCGAGTCGTGGTAGCTGGGATGCACCAGTGCATCGGCATTCTCGAGCGCCTGCAGGACATCCTCGCGGTCCATCCAGCCCTTGAATCGGATCCGGTCCTCTACCTCGTAGCGGCTCGCGAGCGCTTCCAGACCGGCACGTTCCGGCCCGTCACCAATGAGGGTGTAGCGCACGGACTTCGGCGTGGAAGCAAGCGCCTCCACCATCAGGTCATACCCCTTCCAGTCCAGCATGCGTCCCACACTGAGCAACTCGAAGGGGCCGTCCGTTTTCGAACGGATCTGGGACAGACGATCAAACTCGGCGGCTGTCAGGCCTACCACCGGGCAGACCGGGATCTCCGTCTGGGTCAGCGCCGCCATGCGGGCTGCCGTTTCCGGTGTGGTGGCCAGCGAGACGGATGCATTGGCAGCCGTGCGTCGTAGCGCGGGATCGCGCTCCCAGGTGGCTCGAACCGCGTTTCTGAACCACTCCGAACGGCGGACGGCCACAGGCAGCGAATTCAGGAAGGACTGCGCCATGCCTTCGCCCCCACCGACGGGGCCCCAGACAAAAGGACGTCCTCCGGTCTCCTGGGCCGACGGCATCCAGTAGCGCACATACGTGGTGTGCTGGACCAGATCAGCGCCGGTCCGGTCCAGAATGCGCGGCAGGTGCTCGGCCAGGCTCCGCGTCCAGGCGTAGTAGTAGAGTTGTCCGGCCAGACTGCTGGGCTCGGGCAGAGTCCGTGAGGGCCAGAGTTCTGCGTCGACCCGGATCACCGGAATGATATCGTCATCGGGGAGCTCAGGGCCGGGACGCGTCACCACCGTCACCCGGTAGTTTTCTGCGAGGGCGTGCGCCATGTTCCAGCCCACGCCGGGTTCGGAGCCGCGGCCGGGCTCGTACGCGAAGGCGATGAGCAGAATGTGTTCGGGCTTACTCATGACTCTTGCCTTGCAGGATTCGTGCCGAGTGCTTTCGGTCAGGGGCATTTGGCACCCGATCCGCCGATCTGGGGTGACGACCGGACCGCGCCGTCCCGGACTCCGTACCAGTCCTTTTGGCCGGCCACCACTGCCCGAGCAATTGGCGTCCGGCCAACAAGACAAATCTGGGGTTGTGGATCACGTACCGACGCCAGAGTCTTCTGGGCTCCATGGCCAGTCGGAACGCCCATTCCAGGCCTGCTCGTTGCAGGAGCGCCGGTGCCTGGCGAACGCGTCCCGAGTGGAAATCAAATGCAGCGCCCACGCCCAGCAGCATGGCACCTGGAAGCTGCCCGGTGTGGGCGGCCATCCATTTTTCCTGTCTTGGGCAACCAATGCCCACGAAGATGATGCGCGCACCAGACGCACGGAGGCGCTGTGTGTACTCAGCATCCTCTTCAGGCGTGAGCGGCCGAAACGGAGGGGAGATGGCGCAAGCCACCCTAAGCGCCGGGAATTGATCGGCCAGCACAGCCTTGAATGACTCGAGGGATTCCTCCGTACCACCGTAAAGGCCAATGGGCAGCCCGTGATCGGCTGCGGCCCGGCAAAGCTCCAGCGTCAGGGTGGGCCCATAGACCCGCTCAGCATCGGTCAGCCCCTGGGCTTTCAGCATCCAGACCAGCGGCATGCCGTCTGAGGTAACCACGCTGGCATTCTGAACCACACGGGCAAAGGCGGGATCATCGTGAGCCTCCATCACCATGTGGACATTGGCCACGCAGACGTAGCCGGATTGCCCGGCGTCCAACCGGTTGAGGACTCTGTCTACGGCCCTGCCGTAGTCCAGGGCATCGACTTCGAACGAAATGACGCGGGCTCTACTCATTGCTCTCTCCAGCCTTGGCGGTAGATGATGGTGGCGCCCAGGCCGACGCCGAACAGACTCCAGAACCAGATGCCGCCCATCGGTCCCTCGATGAAGACATCGAATGTGATGTTGACCATGAAGGCGCTCCAGTAGGCCAGCAGGAATAGGAACAGGCCGTGCCAACCGGTCTCGGAGCGGGCCCGCGCCAGCAAGAGGCACCTCAGCACGGAAAATGCCCAGGCCGCCTGCAGCAGGATCCACAGCAGAAAGGCCGGCACGCCCATGCGGGCCAGCACGCTGAGGTGGCCGTTGTGCGGGCTGCGCAGTGACTCCTCTTCGTCTACCTGGTAGCCGTCATCGGTGGCCAGGTTGATTCCGAAGCCCTTTCCGGCCAGGAAATAGGGCCCGGCGAAGGTGTATTCGACGATATCCGACCACCAGGACAAGCGCCATTCCTTGGAGCCCTCCAGGGCCGCCTCGCCGGAACTGCCTGTCAGACTGCGGAAGTTGTCGGCAAGCTGCTCCAGGGATACCGAGCGCTCCCCGTACAATTCGATTTTGGGATTCCACAGCACCAGGACCAGGATTCCAACCACACTCAGATAGGACCAGCCGCCGATCCGGACGCGCTCGGACCTGAGTAGCAGCACGACGCCCATTGCCAGCATGAAGGCAAGCATCCCACCGCGGTTCTTCATCGCGATGAGTCCGAAATCCAGGATCAGGAAGGGCAGCATCCACCAGGACTTGGTGCGAAGGCCCACCAGCACGAACGCCACAGCACCGGCGAGGTGCACCATGGTGTCTCCACCCTTCAGGCTTGGGATGGCCGCGTTGGATCCGGGCAGCGTGGGCAATGAGTCCGCCAGCGCCCAGGAAGCCGCAAACAGCACCCCGCCGGCAGCAATCGTCGCTGCCGCCAAAGGCTTGAACCGCTGGATCAGTACGCGCAGTACGTCGGGATTCCGAATGATGATGGCCGATATGGCCAGCGCATAGACCGCATAGCCCCAGATGACGGCATCGCGCAGCGCAGCGGCCTTCCAGGTGGGCAGATCAAAGGCCAGACGCATCCCGCCGAGCAGCATGAAGACGGCCAGCGTGCCTCCCGTGAGGGAACGGAGCGGCGCCATCGGATGAGGCCCCAGAAGCCAGGCTGCCACGCCGATGCCCAGCGTGAGCTCACCGACAAAGAGCGGCGCTACACCGAGGTAGGCAAAGCCTCGCCCCAGGAGCACGTAGCCCGCGAGGATGAAGCATAGCGCGGCTACAAACGTGCGTTCCCAGCCGCGGGTCGTGGGAAGACTCCGGGGAACCACTGGCGCGCCCATATAGGGGGTCGCCACCTGGCTCATGACGGGGTCGCTCCGCCGTAGTACGTCCGGGCCTGCTGATAGGCGTCGCGCACCGCGGTGGGTGCGGACATGTCCATGCGGTTGATCACGATCTCCGAGGGCGTGGCGCCGGCCGACTGGAGCTCCGAGAGGGCCATCGCCACCAGGTCCTTCGGCGTCTTTCCGGCGCCGACTACCATGACGCGGGAGTGTGTGTAAGGCCCCACACTCGCGGCAATCGACGAGGCCGAGGTAGGCGGTGTGTCAATCAGGATGTAGTCAAAATGCTGACCGTAGAACCGGGCCAGGTTGAGCGCCGCGTTTGCTGCCTGTGCCTCCGAATCCGCCGGCGAGTGTGCCCGGAGGGTCAGGCCGAACAGCAGTTGCATCATCCCTCCGAATTGCTCGACCCCGCCTCCCGGCCCGAAGGTCCCGGTGTGCACATCAAGGGCCGACCGGGTGGTCAGACCAAGCATGGCGGTTTGACCGTGGCGGAAGATGTCCGCGTCAATCACCAGAGTCCGGTATCCGGCCAGACTCAGCGCGGCGGCCACATTGGCGGTCACGGTGGTCTTGCCGGCTCCAACGTCCGGGCTGGTGAAAAGCACGCTCCCCCCGCGTGGGGTGCGAGCCACCAGACCCAGCGCATACTTGCGGATCAGCGCTGATTCAGCGGCCTGTGGGGCATGAACCACGACCAGCTTGGAGGACACGATCCGGGCGCCCAGATCCACCGTCTCTCCCTTGCCGACTGTCTTGCGAACCATCCGCTTGAGATCAGGCAGTCGACCGCGAACAGGAACGCCAAGGTGCGCGAGGTCCTCATCCCCGTGCACGGTGGAGTCAATGGAGGACCAGCCATAGGCAACCCCGCCACCCAGCAGGATGCCGAGAACGAACCCAATGGCGAGGACCAGTTTTACGTTGGGGAATGCCGGACGGTCAGGCACGATGGCCGCCTGAATCTGCTTGACGAACTCGGTAGGCTCGTCCAGCTGCAACAGGCCGAGTCGATCGATTTCGTCCTTCAGCCGGTCTCCCGTCAGTTCGCGACTGCGCTGCAGCTGCGTGAGCGAAACTGATTGCTCGGAGAACTTTGACCGGGACCGCTCGAACGCGTCCAATCGGTTCGTAATGGCGGCGACCCGGGCTTCCGCTGCCCGTTTGGCCACGCGCTCCTGCGCTATCTGCTGCCGGAGCCGAAGAATGTAGGCGCGACCTTCCGCATCGTTGGCAAGGTCCAGGCCACCGCTCTCCATGACCTCCCGGACATACTGGTCCGAAAGCGCATCCAGTCTCCGGCGCATGGCCGCTACGTCATCGACCAGTTTCTGTACCTGGGGACTGGACGAAGCATCGGCGCGCAGCTCCGGGTACTTGGAGTAGTACTGCTCCAGGCTCAGCTCCGCCGTGGTCAGCTGACTCTGGGTAGCCGAGATTTCGCTTTCTACCGAGGAGGCAACGCGATCCGCGAGACGGTCGAGATCAAGGCCCTCAAACTCGGCCTCCAGGGTCTCGAGGGTCGCACTGTGGGTCGAGAACGCGATCCGCGCCTCGTCCAGGGACGTCTGGAGATCGGAGATTCGGGTGGCGGCACGCTGGGCGTCCGCCTCAATGGAGATGGAGCCTGTAGTCTGGACGAATTCCCGCAGCTGCTCATCCAGCGCCGTGAGTTCACTGCCGACCTCTGCCACGCGTGCCCGCTGTGCCTCGAGCGCCGCATCCCGCTGACGCAGGACCGCCGAGCGGAGCAGGGACATGTAGGAAGCGGCATACTGCGATGACATGGCGGCCACAAGGCCCGGTCCGGCCGCGGTCGCTTTGATGTGGATGAGATCGGCCTCATCCTTCCCGGCCTCAGCCGTGATAACGATGGCATCCTCCCTCAACCACTC